>NZ_JACAXC010000017.1:0-68296 GCF_013391535.1 Acinetobacter sp. SwsAc4 | reverse complement strand
TAGCTTCAATAAAATTGCGTAAATTTGAGTTGTGGTGAATGGATAAATTACGCAGAATAACTTTCAACTTTTGCCAGTGTTGATCTGTCAGCATGGTACGAGGCATAGCGAATAGTAAAATTGGGTTTGGCGATTTGATTTTACTACTTCGCTATTTTTTTAAGCTAAAAGTGTCAACACACCCTATTTAATCTAAATAGATTTCTTGTATTATTTAGTTAAATTTCATTTATCAGTTTAATAAGTGTTCATATCTAAATGATATGTTTGATTTTGTGACATATGTCTCATTTTTTTATTTTTAAATGGCTTTACTCAGAGCTAAATCACGAGATTTTTATTATTTTACTCACGATGATTAAATACATTATTTGTGGGTTTAAAAATGAAATATTTACGTTATAAAAAATCCCTTGTCAGAGCAAGGGATTTTTGAACTTATTTCATAATTCGCCAAACTGCAATCACTGCACTTAATACGATTAAAATGATGGAGACAAACCAAGGACTAATAATCGCAACGGTGAGCATAATCAGCATAGTGCTACCAAACATCCAACTACGGCGTTGCTGTTGTTGCATTTGCAAACGCATCTGCTGAATTTCACGGAGTTGCTTATCTTGCCATGCGGATTGGTTTTTTAAACCATTTAAACTGTCGATCAGTAGGGTAGGTAAATCTTGAGCGCCTAATAATAGATCTGGAATCTGTTGTCCAATTTCCTTGATATTTTTAACAGGATTCATATTGGCTTTGACCCATTCGGTCAGAATCGGCTTTGCCAGTTTCCAAATATCGAGTTGTGGGTAAAGATCTGTGCCTAAGCCTTCTACGTGTACCAATGTTTTGAGTAATAGCATCAATTGCGGCGGAATTTCCAAATGGAAACGACGTGCAATATCCATCACCTGAATCAAAATTCCTGCGAAATCCAATTGATCCATCGGTTTTGATACCATTGGACCAACAGTGCGGCGCATTTCACGTGACAAGGCATCTTGATCTGTGCCTGGTGGAATCCAACCTGCTTGATGTACGATCTGAATCAGTTGCATAAAGTTGCTATTCATTACTGCAAGCAACATACGGGCAACTGTCATTTGGTCATGTTTGGACAGTTCACCCATGATGGCGCAATCTAGAGCAATAAAACGCGGATTACTTGGGTTAATGGTTTCGACAAAGACATTGCCGGGGTGCATGTCGGCATGGAAAAAGTTGTCACGGAACACTTGGGTAAAGAAAATGGTCAAACCTTTTTCTGCCAAGTCCGCACGGTCCATACCCAAACGATCAAAAGTAGCAATATCAGAAATTGGCACACCCGTGATGCGTTCCGCTACCATCACGTCTTTACTATCCATATAGACTTCAGGCACATACATCATGCTGGAGCCTGTAAAGTAGTGGCGCATACGGCGAGTGTTGTCCGCTTCCAGACTCAGGTCAAGCTCATTTAAAATGATCTGACGGTAGTCCTGAATGATCTCGGACAGGTGCAGCGCACGGGCAGCTTCTAGACGGTTTTCCAGCCAGTCACCCAGCCATGCCAGAATTTCAAAGTCCTGAAGAATCTGGTTGCGAATATCAGGACGAGTGACTTTCACCACCACCTCACGGCCATCGTGTAATGCAGCGGTATGTACTTGTGCAATCGATGCCGCAGCGAGGGGTTGCTCATCAAAGCGAGAAAATAGTGTGGATACATCAGCCTTGAGCGATTCTTGGATGCGTTGTTTTGCCAATTGGGTGTCGTAGGGTTTGACACGGTCTTGTAACAACACCAATTGTGATAATACTTCTGGTGGAATCAAATCACGACGAGTAGAAAGCAACTGACCCAGTTTAATCGCTAAGGGTCCCATATCCTCTAAAGCTTCTTTAAGCTTGAGCGGATTCTTTTTCTCTCGACTTGACCATGCCGCAGGATGAGTTTTGATAATGTTTAGGGCATGGCGGGCTTTTACTGGTAATTCTTCCGCAGGGAACAGGGTGTCAAGGCGATAATGTGCTGCAATACGCCAGAGTTCGAGTAACCGTGTAACATGCGGAATCATATAAAATCTTACCTAGTCTTGTGAGGAATGTTTTGCTGGATTAAATGAAGCGTGTAACTGTTGAAATTTCGCTTCTAAACGATCTAATTCTTGATTGAGTTGACGCGTTTTGCGATGAAGATCATCCATTTGCCAACGTGGTGCAAATAAACCGCTATCCTCTTTTAAAGTATCTTCAATAAAGAACAAATGGCTTTGTAATGAACGCTTGAGTTGTTTGGGTGCAAGTTGAATCTTACCCAATTCATGTGCCAGTTGTGGACCAATCCAAGGCGATAAATGCGCAGCGAGATCAGGCTCTGCTTGCTGCATAATTCTTTGAATATCTTGTAATAAATGGTAATCGCCTTGTAGGGGAATATTGCCAATCTGGTCCATATCACTGAGCAGGAGCTTGACTAATTCGACCACATTGGCGACATGCAGGGTGGCTGTGGCATCTGTAATTTTATTTTGGACATCGTAGGGACGCTGTTCAAATATTGATGGGGTTTGACTGTGTCCAGTCACGGTAGGTTCCAGACGAACTTTATTTTCATCAAAAAAAACATCAACCGAGAGCTGTGGATGATCGATCACAACCCGCAACAATTGACCTTGTAGCTGATTGAGCTGAATACGGGTAATCGCATCCAGATCAATCACCTGATGAATGATACGTTCGACTGCACCCAGTGCTAAAATCGACCACATATCTTAAGCCTTAAAGTTTGAATCCGCGGTGAACTGCAACAATACCACCAGTGAGGTTATGGTAGTCACAGCTTTGGAAGCCTGCATTTTCCATCATGCCTTTGAGGGTACGTTGGTCTGGATGCATACGAATAGATTCTGCAAGATACTTGTAACTTTCAGAGTCATTGGCAACGAGTTTACCCATGATTGGTAATGCAGTGAATGAATAAAGATCGTAAAGCTTAGAGAATGGTTCGAACACAGGTTTAGAGAATTCGAGAACCAATAAACGACCACCTGGTTTAAGTACGCGATACATGGCTTGTAGTGCGGCATCTTTATCCGTCACGTTACGTAAACCAAAACTGATAGTCACTAAATCAAAACTATTATCGGCAAAGGGTTCTAAAGTTTCAGCATTGGCAAGTACGAAATCAACGTTAGTACAGCCTGCATCAATCAGACGATCACGACCTACATTTAGCATGGATTCATTGATGTCTGAGAGTACGACATGACCTTGTGGACCGACTTCACGGCTAAATACTTTTGCTAAGTCACCTGTACCACCAGCAATATCCAGTACATGTTGACCACGGCGAACACCTGACATATTAATCGCAAAACGTTTCCAAATACGATGGATACCGAATGACATCAGGTCATTCATAATATCGTATTTACTTGCAACTGAATGAAAAACTTCAGCAACTTTTTGTGCCTTATCATCACTGCTTACAGTTTGATAGCCAAAGTGAGTGGTTGCTCCAACATTTCCCGTGTTGGCACCACGTGGCAAATTATATTTTGGTACTGATGTATTCGGTGTTGATGTTGAACCTTGTTGTAACGATTGCTGTTGACCTTGAGGCGCTCCTTGAGGAAGTGGAGAACTGAGGAAAGGACTGACTTTGTCTGAACTTGGGTTTTGCTCAACTTCTGGGGTAGGCTGTTGGTTTTCGTTAGACATAGTTTTCTCCTAAACTTTCGCTCTAGCGGCACGAATCAGCAAGCATGATGACAGATTTTGTATTTTTTTACAGGGTTTAGCATATCATTGTTATGAATAATATACAGAAAGTCACACGCTCAAAAGCATTTTTAATTTTTGTTTTGGAATTCAATAATCCCTCCTAATACGAAGAGGGATGGCTATCAATTCAATTTAGTCACGAAATGGGTTTGGGTGACCAGCGTGGACTTTTTCGATGATTTCACGTTCTTTTGCCGTAAATGTTTTGATAAACGTTGCAGCAGACTTCATCGGTTTCATTGCAGCAAAACCTTCTTGGATAAAATCGTACATAGGTTCAAATTGATATTTGGTTGCAATGCCTTTACACATTTTAAAAGCCGCATACATCATCGTAGAGCGCATATACTTATCTAATGTGAGACCGAGCTCGTCAAGTAATTGTAATTGTTCATAACGTACATCACCTTGATCGAGTTTGACTAAGGTCTGGCGCATGATTTCATCAGTGAGTGGTGTTTCCAAAGGATAATCTTTGAGTAGTTGTTCTGCGACTTGTTCATCGAGTTGAGTGGCAAGTACAGCAAGACTGACCGATTTTGTTCCTGTTTTAATTGCATTTTCAGGGAGTAAGCTTTCTGCTTTATGTGCATATTTCAACAGGCGTTCGATTTGCTGTGCAATTGCCTCAAAATCAGGACCGCCATACAAGCGATTAAGAAAATACTGTGCCATCAGTTGATTTTCAGGCAGAGCAAAAAATTCTTTATGGGTTTCTGCGATGCGTGCTTTCATCCACGCTTGTACTTCATGCAGACGTTGCTTAAGTGCTGGATTTTGGTGGTAATTCAGAGTTTGGTATTGTAATAAAAGATGATCAAATGCAGCGAGTTTTGACATGTTCGAACTCAAATAAAATAAAACCAGAAAATCATAGGCTGCATCATAACGAAGAACCATGACAGCATAAACTCTAAATGTCTAACAATCGGTCACTATGTTGATACACGGATTGAGTTCTACAGAAACTGTACAAGGGTTTTGCATGCAGTGAAATAGATTTCATTATACTTATTCTTAATAATGAGCCATTTAGAGCCGAATATGAGTATACAACAACCCAAATTTGAATTGCGTGATGAAGATGCGTTGTCTTTAGATTTGATTGAAGCACAATATGCCTTAAAAGATAGCCAAGATAAAAAAAATGCAAAAAGTGTTCTGATTTTAGTAAGTGGGATTGAATTAGCAGGGAAAGGCGAGGCGGTTAAGCAATTACGTGAATGGTTAGATCCACGCTATTTAAGAGTTAAAGCAGATGCACCACGGTTATTAACGACCTATCAAACTTTTTGGCAGTCTTATACGCGTTTTATTCCTGCCGAAGGTCAGATCGTGGTGATGTTTGGGAATTGGTACAGTGACTTGCTTTCAACCGCCATGCATGTGTCAAAACCATTGGATGAAACATTGTTTGATGCTTATATCGAACAGATGCGTTCTTTTGAACATGATTTACAACATAATAATGTGCATGTGGTCAAAGTTTGGTTTGATTTATCGTGGAAGTCCTTACAAAAACGCTTAGACCAAATTGATGCTTCGGAACAGCATTGGCATAAATTACATGGTTTGGATTGGCGCAATAAAAAACAATACGATACTTTGCAGGAGTTAAGCCAAAGATTTACCGATGATTGGTTTGTGATTGATGGTGAAGATGAAGCTCTACGTGATCAATGTTTTGCTCAATACATATTACAAACATTGCAAGAGTTGCCTGACCATCAAACTAAAGTCACGGAAAAATGGCAACAAGCACAGATTCCCACAGCACTGTTAGAACCTTCAAAACAAAGCCTAGATAAAGATGACTACAAAGAAGAATTGAACAAATTAACCAAAAAAGTAGCTGATGCATTATGTTACGACGAACGAAAAGTGATTGTTGCTTTTGAAGGTATGGATGCCGCAGGTAAAGGGGGAGCAATAAAAAGAATTGTTAAAAAATTAGATCCACGTGAATATGAAATTCATAGTATTGCTGCACCTGAACGTTATGAATTACGCCGTCCTTATTTGTGGCGTTTTTGGAATAAACTCAATGATGGCGGAAAAATTACCATTTTTGATCGTACATGGTATGGGCGTGTGCTGGTGGAACGTGTAGAGGGTTTTGCTTCAGTCGTTGAATGGCAACGTGCTTATAATGAAATTAATCGGTTTGAGGAAAACTTGGTTGATAGTCAAACCGTAATTGTAAAAATTTGGCTTGCAATCAGTAAAGATGAACAAGAAGTTCGATTTAAAGATCGTGAACAAACTCCACATAAGCGTTTCAAGATTACTGAAGAAGATTGGCGTAATCGTGATAAATGGGACGATTATTTAAAAGCCGCTGCAGACATGTTCGAACGAACCAACACAGATTATGCGCCTTGGTATGTAATCGCTACGGATGATAAAAATACAGCACGGATCGAAGTTTTAAAGGCGATTTTAAAACAACTCAAGGCGGATTAAACCGCCTTGTCGTCATCAAATATTATGATTAAGCCACAATGGTACTACGATTTTTTTGTTGAATGCGTTTAGCAAGGTTATAGCAATCTTGAATATGTGCTTCGGTAATTTTACGCATCATAAAATAACCGAGGCTTGCAGCAACCAATTGTCCGCCTAAAGGAATAAACTTGGTCACTTGCTTGGTGGCAATTTTCGTGAAAAAACCATTAAAAGACTTTTTCATGGCTGTGCGTGCCACCACCAAACCTGAAAATTCAAAACCACGTTTACGTAGCTCATCCCAATGTACTTTTTTGGTTTCAGGATCATAGACACTGATATGTTCAGGTGCTAAACCAAAACGCGTATTAATATAAGGAATAATTTGAGTGAGCATGCCCAAATCAACGACCACATCAAAAAATGGGATGGGTACAATCGCTGCACCTGCAGACCAATATGCACGATTTTTGGTCAGTGCCAAACACTCTTCGCGAATTTGCTCCAAGTTTAAGTTTGGATCAATCGAATCAGGAATTTTTTCAATTTTCATAAAGTTATACCTAAAGTCTATCCCTCGATAGTACATTCAATCGGATTGAGTGGTGAATTTCAAAACAATTTATTTATTTCCTTGTATGTTTAACGTGACATAGTTATATGAAGTTGTATAGTGATAAATATGTATGTTTTCGTGCAATACAATAAGCATTCCTGATGAGGTCATATTTGTAGATGGGTATTCATGTTATTCAAAGTCAAAGCCTTGAAGTGTTATTACAAGGTGTGATGGCATCAATCACCCAATCGAGTTCTTCTCCATTTCAGGTATTTCAAACTCAGCATTTTATTGTTCCCAGTCCTGCACAAGAACAATGGTTGACGCAGAAAATTGCCGAACAACAAGGCATGACTGCCAACTATCAATTTCATCAACGCATTCGTGGTTTTCAGTGGTATGCATACCAGCAAGTATTAGAAAATAAAGAACAAGTGCGTAAAGCCAATATTCCACGTTTGATTTTAAAGTGGCGTATTCATCAAGCTTTACAGCCTTTTATTCAACCCGAACAGAATACTGTTGTGAATGAGCACCCTTTATATTCAATTGTGCAACGGATTTACGACAGCGCCGATCAACTGCAACAAGGCACTGAAAAACAACTAAAAAAACAAAGTATGCTGTATTGGGTGGCGGAGCAAGTTTCGCAGCTGTTTAGTAACTACATGATTTATCGCGGTCATTGTCAACGCGGCTGCCAAAGCAATTGTACCTGTGTGGGGAATTGGCTATCGACTTGGGGACAGAATAAAGCCTTAAATATCGAACAATTGATTGCTCAAACAGATCAACAAACTTCAGCCTTTAGCCTAAAACAAACCGAACAATTAGAAGCTTGGCAGCGTTGGTTGTGGCAAAACTACTTTCATGATGATTTTGTTGAAATACAAAGCATTGATGCTGATTTTTGGCAACTTCTAGACGATCAGCAGACACGACCCCGAGCTTTGGCACAGCTGCCAAGTCAGGTGATTGTATTTACGATTTTAGATTTACCACCGAGCCAACTGCAATTTTTACGTCGTTTGGGGCAATATCTAGATGTGGTAATTTTGCACTATAACCCATCACAAGAATATTGGGCTGACAGTGTCGATCCACTCTGGAAGAAGCGTTATGACTTGGGCGTGAAAGAGCGCTATATTGCCAAACATCCCAATGCCAGTGATGCAGACATTGCCGCATTCTTCGACAGTTTTAGTTTGGGCTTTAATGCCTTAAATCGAGAGTCTCGGCATCCCTTACTGACACGTTTGGGCAAGCAGGCACGTGACCACTTTTCGCTGTTGTCGCAACTGGCAACTGGAGATGAAGGTAAGTGGGTCGATGCCTTTGTGGAGCAGTTTCCCGAAACGCTACTGGGTAAAATTCAATCCGATATCTTCTATTTAGCAGAGCCACAGTCGCAGCAATATGAACTTGCGCCTGAGGACGAGTCAATTCAGATCCACGTATGCCACTCCAGCATACGACAACTTGAAGTCTTAAAAGAGCAGTTGGTCCATTGGCTATCTCAGGCGGATGGTCAGCCACGTCGTCCAAATGACGTATTAATTTTGGTTCCGAACCTAGCTGAACTAGAGCCTTTGATCCGTAGTGTGTTTCCAGCGGTTGCCAATGAACATGAGATATTTTTACCTGTTAAAATTGCTGGCGTTGCGCAATTAGATGCCTTAAACGCATGGCGTGCTGTACTTGGACGTTTGCAACTGACACAGGGTCGTTTTACGCAGGATGATTTTGCGGATTGGCTTAATCTTTACGCGACGCAGCAGTGTTATGGATTGGACTATACGCAGGTGCAACGCATTTTAGCCTTGCTCAATGATGCTGGCTTTAAACGTGGTTTAGACGAACAACACTTAAAGCAAAGTCTGAGTGACGAAGATCAAGACTACCGTTATAGTTTTAAATTTGCTTTGGACCGTTTGGCTTTAGGAGTTGCTGTGCCTGCCCATGTGATGGTGCAGGATATGCTCAGTTATGCCTTGGTGCAGCCAAGTGATTTTGAACTGATTGGTATTCTGATTCAGATCTATCAAGATTTAGCAGCGCGTCGAGATTGGTTGGTGGCACATGAACAAGGCCAACGTTTGTCGGTCGAGTTTTGGCTACAGCGAATCAAGGCGGATGTACAGGAGTTTGAGCAAGCCGATGTAGTTGCTTTAAAAGCAATCCGTGAAATTATTCAGAAGCAAGAACGTATGCTGACTTTGGCCAGCTATTATGAAGATACCGAAACCCAGTTACGTCAAATTTCCTTGCCTTTGCCTTATATTGTTGAGGAAATTCAACGTACTTTAGAAAGCCAGTCTGCGCAAGTTGAACCGACAGGACAAATCACCTTTAGTCAGATTGGACAGATTCGTCCGATTCCTTATCGGCTGATTGTATTGTTGAATTTGGATACGGGTAAATTTCCAAATCGGGACAGTCATATTCCGTTTGACTTGATGGATGCACTGCGTCAGCAATTGGGTGATCGCTCTCGTTTGGAAGATGATCAGGGCGCATTTTTGGATGCCATCTTATTGGCACAAGAGCAGGTTTGGCTGTTTTATAATGGCTTTGATCTCAATGATGGCGAAGTCAGAGAGCCATCCAGTGTGTTGCAGGGCTTCCGTGATCATTTGGCTTTGATTGTAAAACCGACGAGCAGTGAAGATGGTTCTCCTTTATCCGAAGTGGATTTGGCTGGATTGGATGCTTTGCAGGTCCCCACACAGCTTTATCCGCTGTATCATTTACATCGGTTACAGCCTTTTGATCCACTCGGCTTTGTTTCGAATCGGCCTGTGCGCTTCCAAGATCAATGGTTTAAGGTCGCTTCACAGATTCAGCAGATGAAAGGTGAGCGGCAAGCATGGGTCAATACCGTCTATCCCGTTGAACAAAATGAAATGATCATTTTGGAGAGTCAGCAATGGATTCAAGATATCAGTTTCCCTGCGCGGCTGTATTTAAAGACCTTGGGTGTGGAAAATTTAACCGCAAAAGAATTGGCCGATCAAGCTGAACCGTTATTACTCGATGGTCTCGGTAAATATGCCATTCGGCATTTTTTACAGCAGCAGGATGATCAGCTCTCTCCGAGTCTGTTGCAAGATCAGTTGCCTGTTGGCAAAGTTCAGCACAGTGCTTGGCAGCAAAGTCGCTTAGAGCAGCAACGCTTGTTGGAGCGCTTGCAGCAATACGCCGCAGCGCCGACTGAAACCACGCAACGGGTTTGGCGGGTCTCGAAACAATTGCAAATCGCCTGTGTGACCCCGAAACAACTGACTCAAGATTGGGTCAGTTTGGATGCTTCCAGTGCACGTGCCAAGCGCTTTGCCAAAGTCTGGCTGGAATATCTGCTTTGGCTGGCGCTAATCAAGAGTGACGCTGCTACAGAGAAGCGCCGAATTGTGGTGTTTAGTGATCAGACGGTGATTTGTGAAGGCCTAAGTTCACAACAGGCGCAGCATTATTTAAATGCGTGGTTACAGCTTTGGCACGATGCACAGCAGCAGCCTGTGGTCTTGCCTGCTGGCTTAGTGTTAAAGCCTTTGGAAAAAGGCAAGCAATATGAGTGGATTGAGCTGGATTCAACTCAGGTTTTAACTGAAGAGAGTCAAAAGCAAGTATTGAAGGACTGGAATGATACGGTGGATTTCTCGGGTTTTGATATGACCCAGAATGAAGCCTGTAAATTGCACCGCGATTGGCAGTTCATTTTGCAAGAGCAAGATGCAACCGCTTTATTACAGTATGCCTGTGATCATTATTCCTATGCTTTGTATCAACCGATTTTTGAATTTTTACGGGTGGAGTAAGACATGAACTCAAAGTATCCAGTGTCTTATCAGCCGATTGGAGATATTCAATTTGAAGGGCTGCATTTAATCGAAGCCTCTGCAGGAACAGGGAAAACCTATACGCTATCCAGTTTGATGGTGCGGATTTTCTTAGAGAAATATCTGCCTAATCAGGTGATTGCCACCACCTTTACCCGTGCTGCAGCAGCAGAACTGAAAACGCGTATCCGTTTGCGTCTGGTCGAAATCCTTGAATTTTTAGAGCCTTTTCGTGATGTATTG
The DNA here is from genome assembly GCF_013391535.1 of Acinetobacter sp. SwsAc4. Taxonomy (NCBI): domain Bacteria; kingdom Pseudomonadati; phylum Pseudomonadota; class Gammaproteobacteria; order Moraxellales; family Moraxellaceae; genus Acinetobacter; species Acinetobacter sp. SwsAc4. The sequence continues at coordinate 57,447 of NZ_JACAXC010000017.1, read as the reverse complement.
GAACAAGATATTCAGGCCAAGGCATTACAAGAGTCTGATCCCTTAAAACAACAGGTCTTACAAAACTTTGCGCCACGAATTGCCTATGCCTGTGAACGGCTAAAATTGGTCATCGATCAATTGGATGAATTATTTGTTGGAACCTTGGACAGTTTTAGCCAAAAGCTATTGCGTGAGTTTGCCTTTGAAAGTGGAAAAATTGAACGCGCAGAAATTACTGAGGATGCCAAAAGCTACACCCGTCAATTGATTCATGATGTGTTACGGGAATGGATTCAGACCCAACCACAGCAAGTGATTGATTTTTTATATATGAGTCAGCAACTAAAGAGCGTAGATCATTATATTCAATTGGTAGAATCCAGTTTAAATTTTAGTTCAGCACATTTGAAACAAGTAGATTTGCCTGTGTTTAGCACAGTTGAGTTTGAATCATGCTTGCATCAGTTCGCAACAAGTTCATCACAATATTTACAAGAGTTACAGGATTATTATCTACTCGATGGTGCATATTATAAATTTATTAATAAAAAGGCTTTTGCAAAAGATCGTTTTCATTTCATTTTTCAAACAGGCTTAGTTCGGCTGGCTCAGCAAATTCAAGAGCAGGGTATAGATATTTATTTTGATCAAAAGGCGTTCAAAGACGTCGATGTTTTATTTTTAGATTCCAAAGGACAAGCTCGAAGTAGTATTTTTAATAAATGTGATCAAAGCATTCAGGACTGTTTTTACCAGCATCCTTTGATTCAGTTATTAAAAGATATTTGGGAGATGAAACTTAAAATTCAAAATGATTTAGATCAATTCAATACCTATTTACAGTTTCATCTTTGTCAGCAAGTCAAAAAGCGTTTGCCTCAAGTGTTGCAGCAAAAAGGCGAGACCACCTTTGCTCAGCAAATCAAGACGTTGTCTGAAGCTTTAAAAGGCGAGCAAGGACAATCTTTTGCGGTATTTGTACAGTCACGCTATCCATTGATTCTGGTGGATGAGTTTCAGGATACCAACCAAGATCAAGATGATATGTTGGCCAGTATCTGGCGTCATCCGCAACGTTACCAAAAAAGCTGCATGATTATGGTCGGTGACCGTAAACAGGCGATTTATGGCTTTCGTGGCGGCGACATGCTGACATTCCTGAATGCCTATCAGGATATTATGGCGAAGCAGGGGCGTGAATATAAACTGATCCACAACCACCGTTCGGTGAAAGAACTGGTTGAAGTGGTGGATGTGCTGTTTCAGCGGCAAATGGATTTTGGCGAGCAGGTGATCTATGACCCGATTCAGGCTGGTTCGCGTCCACATCCTGCCCTGATTGACAATGAACAGGCCAATCCCGCGCCGTTGCGCTGGTTACAACTACAAGAAGGCAATGAGCAAGCTACTCAAGTCGCATGGAAAATTCAAAGCTTGCTGAATCAGGCACATTTGCAGCAGCTATGCCTGGATGGTGAGGTACGCAAAGTCATTTGTGAAGATGATATTGCGGTGCTTTCGCGTAGCCACCGACAACTGGACGAGGTGCAGTATGCACTGGAACACTTGGGAATCCGTGTCAATCGGCCCTCAAAGCGCAGTGTGTTTGATTCAAAGATTGCACAGGATATAGGTGCTTTACTCACGGCCTTGCTGCATCCCTATGATGAAGCCAAGTTAAAGCGTGCCTTGCTGAGTCGACTGTTTGGATTTGATTTAAGTCGCTTATTGGCACTGGAACAAAGTCCAGAGGGCTTGAGCCATTATATTCAGCAATTCGATGACATCCGTGAAATGTGGCTGAATCAGGGATTTTTGGTGGCATGGCAACGCTGCCTGAACCAGTATGGTATCTGGCAGCAACTGGTTGCAACGCAAAGCAAGGACAATGAACGGGCAGTGGTGAATCTGCGCCATCTCACTGATATTCTGAGTCAGCATAGTGAGCATGTGCAGGGAGCGCAAAACCTCTATCACTGGTATTTAAAGCAACTCAATTCTCCAGGTAACCGTGAATGGGAACTGGAACATAAGCTTTCCAGTGAAGCTGGGGTACAGTTGATGACCATCCACCAGTCCAAGGGTCTGGAATTTAAAATCGTCTTTTTGCTTGGAGCAAATAAAGCAGCACCAGACTCAAAAAAAGAGGCTTTAAATTTCTCAACCACAGAAATCCAGCTGCCAGAAACAGGGCAAACACGAACACAGCGTGTGGTGGCGATTGCGGATAAAAACTTTCTGCAACAGAATGAGCTGGATCAGCACCAGCAACGGGCGCAGGCTGAGCAGAACCGTTTGTGGTATGTGGCGTTGACTCGTGCCAGTCATCGGGTCTATGCGGTGTTTGAACCTGAAAAGGGTGATAAGAAGAAACTGTCAGGATTGGCATTCTGGAAGAATCATGGTGAAGCATTCCAGCATCCACATTGTCTGGATGAAGCACTGGTTCTGGAGCGGCTGCAAGCATTGCACCGCCAGCAGCAGACCCAACAAAGAATTCCACTTTCCGCACAGCCTTTACCTATGCAGCGTTTTTATGCACGCGGAAAAACCAGCTTCAGTTATCTGGCACAGCATTTAAGACACAAGGCCAGTCATGCGGATCGTCTGGCCAATATTGAGCAGAACTTTGATCAGGCGGAGGATGAGATACATGTTCGGCTGACAGCATCTGCATCTGCCTCCCAACCGATTGCCTGGATTAAACAACACTTTCCGAGAGGAACGCTGGCTGGAAATTTCCTGCATGAGATTTTTGAACAGATTAATTTTCAGCAACCCCACATGTGGGTAGAAGAAATTCGCCGTCGTTTTAAAAATACCTATCAAAGTTTATGGTCAGAGCTACTATTTCAATATCAACAGCATTTCCCTGAACAAGAAAATAGCGAGCAACAACTGTATCAATGGATTGCTGATTGGCTTGGTGAGGTATTACACACGCCACTTAATCAGGGTTTTCAGTTAAAGCAATTAGCTGCAGGACAATACTTGTCTGAATGTCCTTTCTATCTGGCTTTATCAGATCGAGTGTTGGCGATGCAGCGTGTACAGCAGCTGTTTGAGGAATATGGCATCGAAATGCCAGAGTTACTTGAGGCTAAATCTGCCCGTTACTTAAATGGCTCTATTGACTTGGTGTACTTCGATGGTCAGCGTTACCATATTGCCGATTATAAGAGTAATTATCTGGGAGCGGAGCAACTGGATTATCAGCAGCCTCAGATTGCAGAAAGTATGTCGTTGTCGAGTTATTGGTTGCAAGCAGCGTTATATCTTGTGGCACTACATCGTTATCTGTCGGTGAAATTGCAGGATTATGATATGCAGCAGCATTTAGGCGGCGCATCTTATCTGTATTTGCGCGGCATGAATGGGCAGGCGCAGCAAGGCTGTTACTATTGGAAACCTGATGATGAATTTATCTTGCGTCTGGATGCCATCCTCGGATATTTCTCTGAGGATAAAATGGGCAAACCAATGTAGATAAAAGTTATGAATTTAGATTAAACAACAGTTTATCATGTGGATAAATGTGTTTATAACCTTGTGGATAAGCGTGTGGGTAAGTTTGAGGATAACTCTGTGGACAAACAAGTTGATGATCAGTCAGCACAAATGACATGGTTAAATATGTGGAGTAACTACCTCTCACAAGCACCATTTTCTCAATCTACTCAAACCGTTAACGCTGCACATGTACTACAACAACTGGTTGAAGCCAGCCTACAAGGTGACAGTTGTATTGAGGTTGAGCCAAGCCAGATTGCGGCATTGGCGGATTTGGCTGTTTCCAGCGAAATCGCAACCACGCAGGTTGCCCCTTGTGTCTATGATCAGCAGGGCTTGGCATTATACCGATATTGGCACCTAGAGCAACGCCTTGCACAGCAGATTTGTCGATTAAAGCGACAAACGATTCAGGCTGTTGATGCCGAACAGTATCAAGACTTACTCAGTGATGAACATCAGCAGGCTGCACTGAAAATGGTTTTGCAACAAGGCCTGAGCATTATTACCGGTGGACCAGGGACAGGGAAAACCTATACTTTGGCGCGTATTATTGCAGCCCTCAACCAGACCATTCCAGATATTCGTATTGCTATGGCGGCACCGACAGGTAAAGCCGCTCAACGCATGCAGGAAGCGTTGCAGAACTCTTTTAATGATCCAAAATTATTGGAATCAGGACTCATCACCGATGAGTTGCGTAATCAAACCACGCAAACCTTGCACCGTTTACTGGGTATGGGCAATCGACAAATACCACGCTTTCATCCCAAACAGCCTCTGCCCTATGATGTGATTGTGGTGGATGAAGCCTCAATGCTGGATTTGAATTTGGCAACCCTGTTATTCGAGGCAGTCCCAGAACAATGTCGACTTATTTTGCTGGGTGATGCCAATCAGTTGGCTTCGGTTGAGGTCGGCTCGGTTTTGGCTGATTTACAGCAAGTACAGGCATTGACTGAAAATCGAGTCCAGCTACAGACTAGCCGTCGTTTCTCTGGTGAAGCCAAGATTGGTCAATTCGCACGATTTATTCAGGCCCAGCAAGGTCTCAGCAGCCCTGATTTAGTCTTATCAAAATTAGAGGCAGAAATTGTTCAGGCTGCACCTTTGCAAACGATTTCTTTAAATAAAGATATGCGTGATCTGATCCAGTTGGAATATCTACCCGAGCAGCAGGATGTGGAGATTGAACCTTATCAACAGAAGCTAATGGCTGGATTTCAAGCTTATATTGAAGCTTTAAAACATTATATACAGGCAGATGAACCTGTCGAACAGATTCAGAACGTGATTCAAGCCTTTGATGATTATCGAATCTTAACGGCAGTTCGACATGGCCCGTTGGGAATCGAGCAACTGAATCGTTATGCGGGGCATTGGCTCAATCAGCAATTGAAACAAATCGCTGTTGGAGACTGGTATATCGGACGTCCTGTAATGATGACCTATAATGACTATCAGCTTGGGATTTCTAATGGTGATATTGGCATTTGTTTTAAACACCGTACTCAAGCGCAGCAATTTGAAGTACTTTTCCCGAGCTTAAATAAATGGATTGCAGCGCACCGACTGCCACGCAGTATGCAAACTGCTTTTGCTTTAACCATTCATAAATCACAAGGTTCGGAATTTACCCATACCGCGATTGTTTTGGATGCACATGCCGAGAAACTATTGAGTCAGGAATTGATCTATACCGCAGTCACTCGCGCTAAAAAAGTAGTGAGTATTCTGGCTGATCGGAAGGCATTACAACAGTCATTGATGATTAGAACCGTTCGTCGAAGTGGTTTAGTGCAAAAGATCAATTTAGAGGGATTGTGAAATTATTCTTTAAAATTCACTGTTTTGTAAGTAAAAGCTTACAAAGATTCGAGATATTGTCGCTAGAGTGAAATAAATGTTTTTGAGATCATGTACACACAAAGAGTCTAGCACGGAAAGCTAGGTAAATCGCAAAAATATAATAATTAAGTCAATGAGACAGCGAACTTACAGTGAGGTAAGTGATAAAAGAGGAAACTTACAGCCGCTAAGCCTTGTAGTTTTGGGAGAGACTACAAGGCTTTTTTATTTTTAATCTTACTAATGTCATGATAGTTATTGTATTTATTTTAATCAAAATGATTTTAATGAAGAATCTCTACCTCTAACTGTGTGAAGCAAACATTAATTTTTCTATAAAAATTTTTAACCAAAAGTTTAAATTAATAACATGATTGTTTGACAATTTTTTATGTATTATTAAGTTAAATGTTATACAGCCCCGTACGTTTTTGCTTACATAGAGATAAGAAAAATACTATTTTTCTCCACAATTGGTTCTGACAGAATAATCGGTATAAAGAAGATACACACTGAAAGCAAAACATAAGAAGTGATGTGTAAAATACGTTCAGAGGGGCTGAAAGTAGCTTAATAAGAAACATAAAGAATAATAATAGAAAAATGAAAAGAACCTTGAATAACGCGCAAAAGCCCAAGTCTGACTTGGGCTCTTTTTTTGCTGCGATCAAATTGAATTAGACGATGTCTGCCTCGTGTCGATCTGTTGCGAATAATGAACGACGTTGATTCTTTGGAATCTTCGAGCAGTTTGTTGAGATTTGATATAATGTTTTGGCAAGAGCAGGGAGGTGTGTCCCAACGACAGATTTTCCTGTGGTAAGCAACGATACACTAATATCACGCTCTGGATCTGCCCAACATAAAATATTAGAAAAACCAATGTGCCCAAAAGCCTGGCCAGTCATTGGACCAAATAAACCGACTGGATTACTACCAAGCATTGGACCTAACGCATAACGCATTGGGGCGAGTAGAGTACGGTCTATGCTTGTTCCTGATGTTGGTAGGGTTGAGCGAAATACAGTTTTTGCGCTCATGATCTCTTTACCCTGATACTCACCACCGCTGAGTAACATTTCAAAAAAACGACCGATTTGTTCAGCGCTGGTATAAATGTTCCCAGCAGGACAAATGGTATCCATGAAACGAGTATCGTTGGTTACATCCACTGCAAGTTGTAAACCGCCACCAAGTACATGATTAAGATAATGGTCTGTACCTAAGCTTGGGTGAATTCCTGTGGCATAGTTTAGTGCAACATTATCTCGATATTGTGGTTTCAAACCATAGTTGAAATAATCCAGCCCCATTGGTTTTTCAATATTTTCAGCTAAAAACTCACGTACGCTTTGTCCAGTTACACGCTGAACGATTTCACCTAGGATATAACCCGCGGTAACAGCGTGATAAGCAAGATGTGTCCCTGATGGCGAAACAGGTTTAGCTGCGCAAAGTACTTTTAAGATTTCTTCTTGGTTAAATAAAAGTTCTGGTGTGACTTCTGTATCAATACGTGGAATCCCGCCACGGTGAGAAAGCAAATGGAAAATAGTCGCACGACGTTTACCATTGACCCCATATTCAGGAATATAGTAGCTAATCGGATCGAGCAGATTTAAATCACCGCGCTCATCCAACATATGGATCAGCATTGCTGTAATCATTTTTGATGCAGAGAATAAACATACAGGCGTATCAGGCGTACCAATTTTTGCATCTGCGGCTAAGCCATCTGGGGAGTTACCCTGTGCATAACCAATACTGCGGTTCAGTAAAATTTGTCCTTGACGTCGCAAACATAATGTAACGAGTGGATAGTTTCCTGTTTTATACAGGCATTCAACGCTATTCCAGATCTTTTGAATCTGCTTTTCAGTCATTCCACCCAATTCAGCCGCAACTTCATCTTTTGAGCGAATCACTTGATTTAAGTCATTTGGTACATAACAAGTATTGGTTGATAAAATTTTCACGATTCCCTCGCAATATTTTCGTTTTCTTTCGTCTCTGTCATAAATTGAAAACAGATATCCGATAGTGTGCCTATTTTGTTCAATGCTGTCAGCTGCCGAAATGCCAGCAAAGTTAAAACATTTTTGCAATATGGTGATAGATCACTTAAAATAGGCGACTTGCTGTAGTGATGCACGGCAGTCAGTTGCTTGCAACTGATCATTATCATTTTATTTTTTAAGCATCTCGGAGAAATCGAATGGCTTTAACTAACGCAGATCGCGCAGAGATCATTGCTAAATTTGCTCGTGCAGAAAACGACACTGGTTCACCTGAAGTACAAGTTGCTTTATTGACTGCTCAAATCAATGATTTGCAAGGTCACTTTAAAGAACACAAACATGACCACCACAGCCGTCGTGGTTTGATTCGTATGGTTAACCAACGTCGTAAATTACTTGACTATTTAAATGGTAAAGATCACGGTCGTTATGTTGCTCTGATCGGCGCATTAGGTTTACGTCGTTAATTCGATTTGGCTTTATTTTCGGTATTTCGCATGTTGCAATGCTTTAACGCTGAAAACAAAGTTTCGCCTGATTTAAGTTAGGCGATTTTTAGAAGGGGCGCATGTTCGCTCCTTCTTTGTGTTTAAATTTATTTAAAAATTTTGATCTGGTGCGATGGCTTCTAAGCTTTGTCATTTATCTACACATGAGTTGTGGTCTGAATGCCAAACCTTAGGGGTCTCACTAGAATAACTTTTTAAAAGAAACCAGGAAAATATAATACATGTCAATGTTTAATATCGTTCGTAAAGAATTCCAATTTGGTCAGCATCAAGTTGTCTTAGAAACGGGTCGTGTTGCACGTCAAGCAAATACAGTTTTAATCACCATGGGTGGTGTCACTGTGCTTGTTGCGGTTGTGGCTCAGCCTAAAGCAAAAGCGGGTCAAGACTTTTTCCCGTTAACTGTTAACTATCAAGAAAAACAATATGCGGCGGGTCGTATCCCTGGTGGTTATGGCAAGCGCGAAGGTCGTGCGTCTGAAGCTGAAACTTTAATTTCTCGTTTGATTGACCGTCCAATTCGTCCGTTGTTCCCAGAAGGTTACTTCAACGAAATTCAAGTCACAGCAACAGTTGTGTCTTCTGACAAAACCATGGATGCTGATATTGCTGCGATGTTAGGTACATCTGCTGCATTATCGATTGCGGGCACACCTTTCCGTGGTCCAATCGGTGGTGCGCGTGTTGGTTTAATCAATGGTGAATATGTTCTTAACCCAACGTTAGAACAACTTGCACAATCTGATCTTGACCTTGTGGTTGCGGGGACAGAATCAGCAGTGCTTATGGTTGAATCTGAAGCAAAAGAACTTTCAGAAGACCAAATGTTAGGCGCAGTACTTTTCGGTCATGACGAAATGCAAATTGCTGTACAAGCAATCAAAGAATTTGCTGCAGCTGTTGGTGCGAAAGAATCAGAGTGGGTTGCTCCAACACACAACGAAGAATTACGTGCGAAATTAAAAGAAGCATTTGAAGCAAAAATTTCAGAAGCGTATACCATTGCGGTAAAACAAGAACGTTATGCAGCTTTAGATGCACTTTATGCAGAAGCAAAAGCGCAATTCGTTCCTGAAGAAGATGTTGATGGCATCGCTGATGAAGTGGACTTCCTGTTTGAAGACCTTAAATACCGTACTGTACGTGACAACATCTTGTCTGGTAAGCCACGTATCGATGGTCGTGACACCAAAACCGTTCGTGGTATCGACGTTCAAGTAGGTGTATTAGATCGTGCTCATGGTTCAGCATTGTTTACACGTGGTGAAACACAAGCACTTGTAACTGCAACTTTAGGTAATACACGTGATGCATTGATGGTTGATACCTTAGCGGGTACGAAAACTGACAACTTCATGTTGCATTATAACTTCCCAGCTTACTCTGTAGGTGAAACAGGTCGTGAATCAGGTCCTAAGCGTCGCGAAATTGGTCACGGTCGTTTAGCACGTCGTGGTGTACAAGCGGTTCTTCCACCTGTTGATCGTTTCCCTTACGTACTTCGTATCGTATCTGATATTACTGAATCAAATGGTTCATCTTCTATGGCGTCTGTTTGTGGTGCATCTCTTGCACTTATGGATGCAGGTGTTCCACTTAAAGCGCCAGTTGCTGGTATTGCAATGGGCTTAGTGAAAGAAGGTGAGCGTTTCGCAGTTCTTTCTGACATCTTAGGTGATGAAGATCATCTTGGTGATATGGACTTTAAAGTAGCAGGTTCAGCAAACGGTATTACTGCGCTTCAAATGGACATTAAGATTGAAGGGATCACTGAAGAAATTATGGAAGTTGCGTTAAACCAAGCATTTGCTGGTCGTATGCACATCCTGAATGAAATGAACAAAGTGATTTCACGTGCTCGTCCTGAAATTTCAATGCATGCTCCTACTTTTGAAGTGATCAGCATTAACCCAGACAAGATTCGTGATGTCATTGGTAAAGGTGGTGCAACGATTCGTGCTATTACAGAAGAGACTAAAGCTGCGATTGATATCGAAGACAATGGTACAGTTCGTGTATTCGGTGAAACTAAAGCTGCTGCCCGTGCTGCGATTGCAAAAATCCAAGCACTTACTGCTGAAGTTGAACCAGGTAAGATCTATGATGGTAAAGTAATCCGTATCGTTGAGTTTGGTGCGTTTGTAAACATCATGCCAGGTACTGATGGTTTACTTCACATTTCGCAAATCTCAAATGAGCGTATTGCAAACGTGACTGACGTATTGAAAGAAGGTCAAGATGTGAAAGTACAGGTTGCGGATGTTGATAACCGTGGTCGTATCAAGTTGACAATGAAAGATATTGAGCAAGCTCAATAATAGCAATACTTTTGATTAAAAAAAGCGCATTGTTTTTACAATGCGCTTTTTTATTAACTAGATGAAAACTATAAATATAAATTGGCGAAACAATAAACATAAAATTATTTTATATTAGACATTAGTCGAGTGCTTAAATTGTGAGGATTACAATTAACGTAGAATTCCCCAAATTTCCGCTCCTGCCGTTTTAGATAGACAGTCGGAAGTCTATTTGTTATCCCAATATGAAGGAATATTGCACATGCATATCGATCATGCTGCCACAGGTCAAGATGACCAGCAGCCACCAAAGAAACCCAAGTTTTATCAAATTCTTTATGTACAAGTGATCTTCGCAATTGTTGCAGGGATATTGTTAGGTCATTTTTTTCCTGAATTTGGCGAAAGCTTAAAGCCGCTTGGTGAAGCCTTCATTAAAATGGTGAAAATGATTATTGCACCCGTAATTTTCTTGACTGTTGTGACAGGAATTGCTGGGATGAAAAATCTCGGCAGCGTTGGACGAGTCACGGGTAAAGCGATGATTTACTTCCTGACCTTTTCAACATTGGCATTAGTCGTCGGGTTAATTGTTGGGAATGTGATTCAACCGGGTCATGGGTTAAATATCGATCCAAGTACGTTACACAGCACTAAAGTTGATGAATATGCAGCTAAAGCACATGAGTCAACTATTACAGGTTTCTTGATGAATATCATCCCAGATACATTGGTGAGTCCATTTGTATCAGGTCAAATTCTTCAAGTTTTGTTTGTCGCAGTCTTATTTGGTTTGGCACTTGCTAAATCAGGCGATTTGGGTCGTCCAATTACTGACTTCTTACAACAATTAACCAATCCTGTATTTACTTTGGTGAGTATGTTAATGAAGTTTGCACCTATTGGTGCATTTGGTGCGATGGCATTTACCATTGGCGCTTATGGGATCAGTTCAATTGGGAACTTGATGTTATTAATCGCAACTTTCTACATCACTGCTTTACTTTTTGTCATTGTTATCTTGGGTGCAGTCGCTCGTTATAATGGTTTTTCGATTATCGACCTGATCCGTTATATTAAAGATGAACTCTGGTTGGTTCTTGGTACAAGTTCATCAGAAGCAGCACTCCCATCATTGATGGCGAAAATGGAAAAAGCAGGCTGTGAAAAATCGGTTGTAGGTTTAGTAATTCCGACAGGGTATTCATTTAACTTAGATGGTACTAATATTTACATGACATTGGCGGCATTATTCATTGCACAAGCATGTAATATTGAATTGACACTCACTCAACAAATGACAATTTTATTGGTGGCTATGCTCAGTTCTAAAGGGGCTGCGGGGATTACGGGCGCAGGCTTTATTACTTTGGCTGCAACGCTTTCGGTTATTCCTGCGATTCCAGTTGCGGGAATGGCATTGATCCTTGGCATTGACCGTTTTATGTCTGAATGCCGTGCTCTAACTAATTTAGTTGGTAATGCTTGCGCAACAATTGTTGTTGCAAAATGGGATAAAGCATTAGATAAAGAGCAACTCGACCAAGTCTTAAAGCATGGTGTGGTACTAAACAAAGAAGTTTAATACCCCTTAATTTGAAAAAGCCTCGATGCCTCGCATACGAGGCTTTTTCATGTCATTTGATTTTGATAATAGAATAAACATAGCTTTTTATTGTGCTTCATGGCAGCATTTCTATAGATTTTCAAACTTATCTCGACTCTATGCAGCTTTATTATTTTTATCGTCATAACAGTGAAAATACGATTTTTATTAGCGTGGAACAACAAACAGAACATACGCTTGAGTTTTTATGGGTTGATAGTTTGAGACAGGATTTGGTTAATCATACCGATTCTTGGCAAAAAAATATTTATGAGCATACTGGTGTGGTGCTTAACGAATTTCATATTCGTGACCTGCTCAATATCGAACATCCTTGTGCTTTCGACAGTGTCGAGGAATATGACCTATTAGTATTTCGGAAATTGATCAGTCCAGACGATCAAATTTATGAAAGTGACAATGCTTTAGAATCTCATGAAAGTATTTTTGGCCTAGCAACTACACCGATGGGTTTTATTCTAACGCCGAATATTTTGGTGAGTGTGAGGGAGCAGGGAAATAAAGCAATCGAAAGCTATATTCAACGTATTCAAGTAATTATGGGTCGTCCGATTGCTGAACAAAATAAGCCGAGAAAATTAGCCAGTACACCTGCCGATTTATGCTTACGCTTATTGAACAGCATGATTGATGGCTATTTGAATTTACGTACGCCCTTGACCCGTCGTGTTGAATATTGGCAACAGCAACTTTTGCAGGGCAATCGCCGTTTTAAACAGTGGCATCAATTGTTTCATGAAGATATGGCTTTCCAGCAAATTGAAAATTTATGTGAGGAACAAGTAGAGACCTTGCAGGAATTACGAGATGAACTGGTGGATAATTATCATCATGTGATGGGGGAACATAAACATAAGAATCAAGACATTCTCTTGGTTCGTCTCAATGATTTAATGAGCCATGTAGAGCGTGTTCAAAAACATACCTTGCGTTTAAGAAATGCGATTCAATCGGCGATTGATTTACATTTTTCAGCTATTGCGAATCAAACCAATGAAAATATGCGGATTTTGGCAATTATTACGGCAATATTTGCACCCTTGACTTTGCTGACGGGAATTTACGGAATGAACTTTGAGTTTATTCCAGGATTAAAGTCACCTGTTGGTTTTTGGATTATGCTTGCAGTCATGTTAATGAGCACGCTGGCACTGTTGTACTATTTTTACCAGCAACATCTAGTAGGGCGGGGTGAACGGAGCGTAATTGATTTATTGGCGCAACAGCATAAACAACGAAATTTAAATTTACTTTGGTTCTTAGACTATGAACCAATTAAGCAAACACTGAAAGAAGTAGAAAAAATGACTAAACTTAAATAAAGCGTTTAGTCATATATATTGATGTTACCTTAGTGAAAATGTTTTAACTGCCTGCGGAGTTGCTGCACTTCATCAATCAGGTCCAGCATCACCGCAACTGCTGATAAGCTAGCATCGAAGTCACGTTGTAAACGATAAGCTCGACGTGCTCGGGCGACATCTTCACCGATAAACTGATAACTTTGTGGATCGACTTGGATTTGTAAAATTTCATAATCAATCAGTTTTAAAACCCAATCTATACTTTGGCCACATGCTTCTGCAAAGTGTTCGAGATCAAGTGCCAATTGTTCATCAATAATTTCAACTTGGCAGTGACCGTCATATTGAATTTCTTTGTATTGAATAGTTGTCATGATCTTACTCCTTATGAGGCACGAGGTCGGAAAGTGGAGAAGGCTTCGGCAAACTGTTGATAAGCCTGTTGTTCTTGCTCACTGTGTGCTGGTGGTAAAACAATATTAATAATTAGATATAAATGCCCTGCGGTTTTATTTGGTATCCCTTTATCTTTGAGACGTAATTGTTGACCATTCTTAGCATTTTTAGGTAAATTGACTTTGAGTTGTCCTGCGGGAGTATTGACTTCAATGCTTTGTCCTAGAGCTGCTTCCCACGGACTCACATCAATAGTTTGATAGACATCAGCCCCTTCAATACGAATGCGGTCGGTATCTTTATATTGGATTTCAATATAAAGATCACCATTTTCACCGCCATTGATACCACTTTGCCCTTGACCATTTAAGCGAATTTGCTGGCCTTCTTTCATTCCTTTTGGAATCTTAACCTGTAAGGTTTTTCGCTGGACTTCAGGTTCACCATAGACGTTATAAGTTGGAATTTGTAAGGTAATTTGTTGGGTTGAGCCGTGATAGGCAATATCTAAATCGACTTGAATACTGGCATGCTGATCTTCACCCTTGTAACTGCGTTGCTGGCGTTGCGAACGCTGCTGCCCACCACCAAAACCTGAGCCAAATCGACCAAATAAATCCTCAAAGCCACTAAAGTCAGCGCCTTCACCTGAGCTTTGGCGATAGAACTGTGAGCCGCCAAACCCATTTGAATTGCCTTGTCCAAAATTAGAGAAACCTTGTGGATGATCCAGCATCTGGTCATATTCAGCTTTTTTCGTGGCGTCACTCAAGGTGTCATAGGCGACATTAATCGCCTGCATTTTAGCTTCCGCATCGGTTTCTTTACTCACATCAGGATGATATTTACGTGCCAGTTTTCGATAAGCTTTTTTTATTTCATCTGCTGCGGCATCTCTTGAAACACCTAGCTCTTCATAATAATTTTTTGCCATGATCTTAAATATAATAATGAGATGTTTCTTTTATTATGAAACGAATCCAAGAGATTTCAATAGATTCGATTGTATAAGAGTTGTTTTGTTGTTTTGGAAAAAATGCCAGCCCTCTGGCTTGGCTGACACTGATGATGATGTCCATTGAACTATCACTTTAAGTGAAATAGAGTTTTGGGTAAATGTCTTATCCAGTAGACATTCATATCAAATAAAAAAAGACGGAAGCCCGTCTTTTTTATTTTACTTTTCAATTAACTTAAATGTTCACCAAATAAGCCTAAAGCTTCTTCTGCACTAAACTCATAACGTGCATTACAGAATTGGCAATCCATCTGGATTGGATTTTGTGCTTCTAGTGTTTCATGAACTGCATCCACACCAATTTGAATCAAAGCGTGGGCGCAGCGTTCCTTTGAACAGGTACAACCGAACTTTAACTGCTCAACTTCAGGTAAACGAACCTCTTCTTCGTTATACAAACGATAGAGAATTTCATTGGCTGAAAGATCCGTCAATTCCTCGGGTTTAAGGGTTTCAGTCAACATGGTCAAACGGGGCCACAGGTCTTCATCAACCAACTGTTGTTCTTCTTCATTATTACGAGGGAGTAGTTGGATTAATAAACCACCTGAACGTTGACCATTAGTTGCCAGTACTATATGTGTTGGAATCTGTGCAGACAAATCGTAATATTGCTTTAAACAACCTGCTAATGTCGGTTGATCAAATGGTACGATACCTTGGTAGCGTTCGCCGTGTTCAGGTTCGATATTGATGAACAGCACAGGGTTGCTCAGGGCAGCAAGCACGGTACGACTATCTTTACCTTCTGCGAAGCGCGGATCTTCTTCGTAATCTGCGAGCGCACGAACTTCACCTAAGTGATTGCATTCGGCCATAGCCCATTTAAATGTTCCGCTTGCTTGAATTTGTAAGCTAATACGACCACGAATCTTGAGTGTACTTGCAAGTAAGGCGGTTGCACTCAGCATTTCACCCAAGAGACTTTGTACCGCAGGCATATATTCACGTTGCGCCAAAATGGTTTGTAGTGCTTCTTCCAAATGAACCACTTCACCACGAACAGGGCAGTCTTCGATAAAAAAGCGTTGGCGTAAATCAGACATATTTTTCTCCAGTGCTCCTTCGAGGGAGCGCAAAGCAACGCTTTGCTTTGTAACGCACTTCAGAATTTATAAAGAGGTGCATGGTTATGCAGTCAATAATGGTGTCAGTTTGCCAAAACTCAAGATGTTTCATTGAGTGATTTTGCATCACATTGTGTGTTTTGATCATTGCTCGCACGATCTAAAATCAAAGTTTTTGTATTTGCAAATAAATACTCAAGCTCGGCAATAGCACTTGGATGGTTTTTAATGATCTCTTGTTGATTAGAATTCCAATGTTGCTGCATAAGCCGTTCATCTTCTTGTTTAAAATGCATCATCAAATTTTGTGCTTCATCTTCGGGAAGGCCTGTTTCAACCAAGGTTTGCTGCGCCATACTTAAAGCAGATGCGTAGGTTTCACGCCAAATCTGTGAGATACCTAAATCATGAAGTAATCGTGCATGATGACGATCTCGAGCACGAACCAAAATGGTTAAATCTGGATAATTTAAACGCAGATGTCGTGCTAGATTCATGCTGTCCTCGACATCATCAATCGCAATAATCAGTAACTTACAGTATTCAATACCTGTAGCGCGTAGGTTTTCGATTTGTGTAACATCGGCATCAATAAAATGATGTCCATATTGTTCAATAAAGTCAGCATCAGGTTGGTTGCTATCAATCACGTTAAAGTGTTTGCCTTGCGCATGTAAAGCACGTGCAATGACTTGCCCAAAACGGCCAAATCCAATAATGAGAATTGGATGTTGTGGGATATCAGCATCAGCCACAGCGGCTTTATTTTTTGCAGCATCGGTAAAATTTTCCGATTAAACAGTGCGTAAAGTAAAGGTGTGAATAGCATCGAACCCAAGATAATGAGAAATGTCGGTGCTAATAATTCTGTGCTAACTAAATTTTCGCTTTCAGCTAGCTTGAGTAGAATTAAACTGAGTTCACCACTTTGTGCCAAGCTTACGGCAAATAAGGTACTAAATTTGGCATTGCGTTGTTGATAATAGCTGATCGCACCGATCACAACTGCTTTGATTAAGACCAGTGCAAAGATTGAACCTAGAATCAAGAGTGGAGATTGGCTTAAAGGTGTCAATGAAAGACCTAAGCCAATCGCCATAAAAAACAAGCCTGTCGCCGTATCTTTCAAGGGTTCTAGAATACGCTCAACTTCAACTTTAAATTCAGTCTCAGCAAGTAAAAGTCCAGCTAAAAATGCAGCAATCAAAATATGAAGATTTAAAATATCCATAATTAGGATGACTGAAAGCAGGATGAATAAACTGAGCACAGCAATGAGATGGAGACTTTTTTTATGTACTAAGAAACGAAATATAGGACGAACTAAATAACGATTGGCTAAAAATAGACCTGAAATCGTAGCGATGAGCGCTGCAAAATAGGCGATTCCGTGTCGAGTAGAGGCTGTGTCTTCTAGCAAAGGAAAGAGTGCAATCAGAATGACGGTAATAAAAGCCTGCAATTGTAAGGTGGCTAAAGTAGCTTGTTCTAATTTATGGTTGTTTTGTTGTTTTTGTTGGAGTAGTTGTTGTGGAAGAATCAACGCGGAGAGCGCTAAAATACATCCGAGCATCAGACTGTGCCATACTTGATCAAGCAGTAAGAAGCATGCTCCAACTAGAAGGATCGTGATGATGAAGTATTGTAGGCCACTATTTTTTAGGATGCCTTTGCGTTCTCCCCATAGTTTTAGCGGGCGAAAAGCAAAGCCAATAAAGAACATCACGGCAATCATACCGAAATGCAGCAGTTGATTAATCAGTTTAGGATCTTCAATCAAACCAGAAACACTGGAACCAAGTAAAAGTCCTGCAATCAGATAACCCAAGACAGTCGTGCCTGTGTAACGCTTCGCTAATGGAGCAAAAATTAAAGCTGCCGCCAGTAAAACAATAGCTTGTGGTAGGAATGACATGTTCTGCCTTGATCTGCTGATTTCTTTCAGCTGTTACATTAACTTAAAAATTGGGTGAGTTTGTAAGGGAAATATGAATTTTTCTTTTGGATTTTTATTTTTAAACGCTCTTGAGATGTACGCCTCCATGTCAAACGATATCACGTGAGTTTCATGGAGGTGCAGTATTTATAAAGTAGATGATGTTGTTGGGCGCAATAACCATTTCACAGAAGCATCAATTGAATGAGCCACTCAGAAAATGCATGGCTCATTCATATGAAAATAGGCATTTATTATTCTCAGAACAATAAATGTGAGGCAGTGGCTTAGTATTTAAATTTCACATTCAAACGAATCATACGAGGATCACCCCAATTCACTAATTGCGCATTTGGTGTCGTACCTGCTAGGTATTCTCGGTCAAAGAAGTTTTTAATCGTTAAGCCAGCTCCCCAATGTTTTGCCTCATAACCTGCATTAACATCAAACACTGTATAGCCTGGTAACTCAATATAGGCTGTTCCACGTTGTGCGGTACGTAAACCTTGATAGCGAATGCCTGCACCGATATTCCAGCCTAGTTTGTCAGGACTAAAATAATATTGAGTCGATAATGTTCCCGCATTTTTAGGTACATGGTTGGCTCTTTTCCCAATTTCACTTTCCGTTACACTTTCCATCACTTTCGCAGTTGGGATGTAACTATAAGTGGCAGATGCATTCCATTGATCCGTCAAAGATGCTGCCATTTCAGCTTCAAAGCCTTTGGTTTTTTGTTCACCTGTTTGAATGGAATAATCACCACTGGCATCTGATTCAGTTACATTTTTACGTGTGAGGTCATAATAAGCAACATAACCTTGCAAGCGTTGATTTAAGGCTTGAAGTTTAATACCGATTTCTGCTTGTTTACCTTCTTCAGGATCGAGTAATTCGCCATTTGCACCTGTATCTGTCACTGGCATAAATGAAGTCGCATAGCTGATATAAGGCGCAAACATATCATTGATGCGATACATGACAGAGGCGCTACCTGTAAAGGCTTGATCAGAGTTCTGTGTCGTGGTGTTTTTTAAGATGTTGTCAATTTCAACTTGAGTCCAGTCATGGCGTCCAGATAAGCCAATAATCCAGTTGTCATCAATCTTAACCGTATTGCGAAGATATAAACCTGCATATTGACTATAAGTCAGCTCTTGAGTTGGTGTACCCAGTTTTACGCTGGTAATACCATAACTTGGATTATCCGCATTGAATGAATTAATAGTATCTGTTCGGCGGTAATAATCACTACGCTCTTTCATCATATCCAAGCCAACCATGACATCATAATTGACTCGTCCAAAATTAAAGTTGCGCTGTAAATTACTATCCAACGCATAGTTGATATCTTGCTTATCTTGATTGTTAACTGCACGTTTAATGGTTGGCAATGTGGTATTGCTCGTAGCTAAAACGGCATCACCTTGAGTATCTGTTTTGGTGACAGCAAAGTTTTGTTTATAGGTCCAACCATTATCAAAATAATGTGCATAGTTTGCTCCAGCACGATAGACATCAACGTTATAGCCGTGATCTGGCTCACCAAAGAAAAGATTGTGTGAATAACTCTTATAGGTTGAACTATTGCCATGTGGAATGCCCTGTTGGCGAACATATTCACGGTGCTGATAACTGGCAATAACAGATAAATCGTCCTTTTCACCTAAATCAAAGTTATAAGACGGCGCAATGTAATAGTTTTTGAAATACACATAATCGGTTGGATCATCTTGATCAGAGACTCGACCAACGAGACGGAAAGCACCTTTCTCTGTGTTATTCGGTGCATAGTTAATATCAAAAGTGCCTTCTCTGAGATTGTAGCTACCATAGCTTAAAGTTCCCCGATAAGCGGTTTCTGCCTGTGGGCGCTTTGTGGTTAGGTTGACTAAACCACCAGGTAAAGCAAAACCGAAGCCAACAGAAGTAGGACCTTTGACGACCTCGATCGATTCTAAGCCTGAAATATCTTCTGCTCTTAGTACATTGTCTGATGTCTGTACTCGTAAACCATCAATATAGGTTTGTGAGCTTGAAATTTGTCCACGAATAATAAAGTCATCCCAACCACGACGACCATATTGTCCAGAACTCACACCAGCCACGCCTTCTAAAGCTTCGGAAACGGTTTTTGCTTGTTTCTGCTCGATTTGCTGATTGGTTACCACACTAATTGATTGGGCTGTTTCAAATAAAGGGGCATTTGATCTGAGCACAGCTGTGGCAGTCTTTGCTGCATAGCTATTTTTTTCTTGTTTTTCTGCCTGAACTTTAATCTTCGGCAAGACCTGTGTTGAGGTAGAAGATGCGGTATCTTCCTGTTGTTCAGATTGAGCAAAAGTATGACTTGCCATGACAGCAAGTATAGAAAAAGCGAGGGAGGAGGTACGGAATCGCATGGTGAAAGGATAACTTTACAAAGATAATGCTAATTATAATTATTTTCATTTGCAAAGTTAATGTTTATTACGAATAGTTTGATTTCTTTATTTTTTGGAAATGATTTTTAATATCACAAAATTTAATAAACCACTGATTTAACTAAACTCTTGTGGATCAACATCGATCGAGAGTCTGAGCAAATGCTGACGTGGTAAATGTACCACTTGTTGCCACCATTGACGTAAATAAAAGTGCAGTTTGGCGCGATCAGTGGATAAAATCACCATATGCGCGCGATAACGACCAGCTTTACGTTCCATTGGTGCGGGAATGGGCCCCCAAATATCAACTAAATCTCCAGCCATTGTCCGTAATTGTTGTGCAATATCTGCCAAGAATTGTTGGCTATAATCTCTGTCTTTAGATTCAACACGAACCAATACTGCATAACGATAAGGTGGTAGCAGGGCAATTTTGCGATCAGCCAGCATTTGTTTGGCGACAGTACGATAATCATGTTCAATTAATGTGGTCAGCATCGGATGATCTGGACGCAAACTTTGCAAATAAACACTGCCTTTATGCTCACCACGACCAGCACGGCCAGCGACTTGCACAATCAGCTGTGCAGTTCGTTCAGGTGCACGTGGGTCAACACTGAGCAGTCCTGCATCAATATCTAAAATCGCAACAAGGGTAACATGCGGAAAATGATGGCCTTTGGCCAGCATTTGAGTGCCCAACAAAATGCTCGGTTTATTTTGCTGAATGCGATCATAGATTTTTTGCCAGCTACCGACTCGACTGGTGCTGTCACGATCGACCCGAATCACTTCATGATGTGGAAAAAGCTCCTGTACATGTTCTTCAAGTTTTGCTGTTCCTGTCCCAATCGTTTTTAAGCTTTGTTTCTGACATGCAGGACAATGATCAGGCAGACGATTGATGGTGCCGCAATGATGACAATGCAAATAATGGTAGGGCTGTGAATGCAAAGTAAAATGCGCATCACAATGTGGACAGTTGGCTTGCCAACCACAGCTTTCACACATCAGGATCGGCGCATAACCACGTCGATTTAAAAAGATCAGCACCTGCTCTTTACGCTCTAAAGTATGCTTAATCTGTTCGATCAAGGTTTGGCTGAGACCATACTTCTTTTTTGCGACTTTTAAATCCACCACATACATTTTCGGCAGTACAGCGATGCCCGCACGCTGATTCAACTCAAGCAAATGTAACTTGCCCGATTCCACCAAGTGATAACTGTCAATACTTGGGGTGGCTGAACCGAGAATGACAGGGCAGTTTTGCAAATGGCCACGATACAACGCCACATCACGGGTATGATAACGAAAACCTTCTTGCTGCTTAAAGGAAAGATCATGTTCCTCATCTAGAATGATTAAGCCCAAATGCGGCAGTGGGGTATAGATTGCTGAACGTGTGCCAATAATAATGGAAGCTTTGCCCGTTTGTGCATGTTGCCATGCCTGTAAACGTTTTGAGTCATTTAAGCCTGAGTGCAGTAAAGCCACATCACAGTGAAAGCGTGACTTAAAACGAGCGATCGTTTGCGGGGTTAGGCCAATTTCAGGCACCAGTACCAATACTTGTTTGCCTTGTTTTAACACCTCATACATAACTTGCAAATAAACTTCAGTTTTGCCACTGCCAGTCAAACCATCGAGTAAAAATGCCTGATAGTGATGTTGTGCTTTGAGGATCTGTTGAATGGCTTTCTTTTGATCTTCGTTCGGTGTTAAAGGCACTTGAGCCAATTGCACAGGTGTAGGGGTGAAATCATGCGGTTCTAGGCAGCATTCAACTAAGCCCTTTTTTTCTAATGCCTTTAAAGTTGAGGTTTCTACACCACTGAGATTGAGCACATTCTCCGTAGAACCATGTGGATGAAGCTTCAAAACCTGATAGGCATCATACTGTTTTTGAGAGCGTTTTAATAAGGCATTCGGGTCATCGTATGGGATGATTTTCCATAAATGAAACAGAATGTCTAAGGCGCGACCTTGTCTTAATAAAGTAGGTAGGGCACTTTGCATCACTTCACCAATCGGGAATTGGTAATATTGGGCTGACCATGTCAACAAAGTTAAAACTTGTTGGTCTAAAATCGATTCCTGATCGAGTAATTCTGTGATGGGTTTAAGTTTAAATTGCCCTGTAAATGCTTCGTTTGGATCAACTTTCTCCGTAATGATTCCCACGAGATTTTGCCGTCCAAAAGAAATCGCGACACGTGCACCGATTTGAGCTTGTGCGTATTGTTCAGCGCTGACCGTATAGTCAAACGTGTCATATACATAAACGGGTATTGCAACTCGAATACGGTACAGAATCGCGTTAGAATTTTCGGTAGGCATATAGGCTTCATTCATGGGTAAAATGGCATGACTGCATGTCATGGAATTATGCTAAAGTGCGAAGTGTTATGTCGATGAATTTCTTGTGAAACTCTTAGGTTTCATTTCAAACACGGATGCAACTGTAACAACAACTATTTTGGGACAATTAGAACAGAACCATGCCTGCTTATCAATTTACTGCGCTTGATGCCTCTGGAAAGCAACATAAAGGTGTGCTGGAAGGGGATTCTGCACGCCAAATTCGTCAACAGTTACGCGATAAAGCATGGACACCCATTGCGGTCGATGCCGTTGAGCAAA
Organism: Acinetobacter sp. SwsAc4; assembly: GCF_013391535.1. NCBI lineage: Bacteria > Pseudomonadati > Pseudomonadota > Gammaproteobacteria > Moraxellales > Moraxellaceae > Acinetobacter > Acinetobacter sp. SwsAc4. The sequence continues at coordinate 34,863 of NZ_JACAXC010000017.1, read as the reverse complement.
AAGACAAACAGCAACAACGCTCATGGTTTAAAAAAAGCTTTAGCGCCTATGATCTGGCGTTGATGACCCGTCAGCTTTCAGTGCTGGTTGCAGCAGGTATTCCGCTGGAAGAAGCCTTGCGTGCGGTCAGTAAGCAAAGCGAAAAGACTCATGTACAAAACCTGTTGATCGCTGTGCGTTCCAAAGTGCTGGAAGGTCATTCATTAGCACAAAGTATGCAACAAGCAGGTCGTTTTCCTGAGCTCTATATTGCCACAGTTGCGGCAGGTGAGCGTTCGGGGCATCTGGACCTGATTTTGGACCAGCTTTCAGACTACACTGAAAACCGCTTTGCCATGCAAAAGAAAATTCAGGGCGCGATGATTTATCCGATTGTACTGATGTTGATGTCTTTCGGAATTGTCATGGGTCTAATGACCTATGTCGTGCCTGAAATCGTCAAGACTTTTGAGCAAAGTAAGGAAGCCTTGCCGTGGATTACGGTTGTGCTGATGAAAGCCAGTACCTTTATTCGCCATACATGGATTGCAATGCTGATCCTTGCTGTGATTGCAATCATTCTGTTTACACGGTTTCTAAGAACCACCGCAGGGCATTATGCCTTTGACCGTTTAACACTCAAGTTGCCTCTGTTTGGTAAACTCTCGCGTGGTATCAATGCAGCACGTTTTGCCAGTACGCTGTCGATTTTGACCCGTTCAGGTGTACCTTTGGTTGAAGCGTTACGCATTGGCGCGGAAGTGAGCAATAACTGGGTGATTCGTGATGCGATTGAAGTGGCGATGGAACGTGTAACAGAAGGTGGTAATTTGGCAACACAATTGGAGCGTTGCGGTTATTTCCCACCCATGATGGTACAAATGATTCGAAGTGGTGAAGCGTCAGGTGAACTGGATCGCATGTTGGACCGTGCATCCACGATGCAGGATCGGGAAGTCACCACCTTTATCTCCACCTTGCTGGCATTGCTGGAACCGTTGATGCTGGTGTTTATGGCAGGTATCGTATTGGTAATTGTGATTGCGGTGATGTTGCCAATTATTAATATGAATAATATGATCTAGGAAATTTGATGTTTGAGATGAAAATGAATAATTCAGTGAGTGAACAGCATTCTAAGCATAATCTTAATTCTGCCACTCGAAGCACAGCTTCTCGCCTTGTGGCAGGGTCGAGCGTTGCTCGACTTAATCCTTCCTCAGGATTCACCCTGATCGAAGTGATGGTGGTGATTGTAATTTTAGGTGTATTGGCTGCGCTGATTGTACCTAATGTGATGGGACGTGGTGAAAAAGCCAAAGTAGATACCACCAATATTACCTTAAAAGGTGTTGCAGGTGCTTTGGATCAATATAAGCTCGATAATGGTCGTTATCCATCGATGCAAGATGGTGGTTTAGATGCTTTGGTCAACAAACCTGCGGCCGCTAAAAACTGGTTGCCAGGTGGTTATGTTAAAGGTGGTTATCCAAAAGACAGTTGGGAAAATGATGTTCAATATGTGATTCCTGGCCGTGAAGGTCGCGCGTTTGATTTATATTCGTTTGGTGCGGATGGTAAAGAAGGCGGCGAGGGTAATGATGCCGATATTTATTATCAGCCATAATGCTTGAATAAAATATCACTTCATTTTTTTGATTAAATAAATCAAGAGTGAAGTGATAATGTTTATTGATTAATAATTTTTTCCTAAGTTTTTGAAAAATATGTAAAAATAAAATATTAACTATGTGAGATTTATAATAAGAATTATTCCCATGCTTAATGGTTACAAGAAACAATGAATTATGTAGGTAAATAGACTTTTCCTTTAAATCAAAGCTTTGCATAATAAATTCAGACCATTTAAATCAGGCATGGAGTGAGCAAATGAAAGCATTTTTTATGTTGGATGAACTGAATCAGTTTCATTGGGCAATGCTTAAATCTGTCTTACTGATTTTAATGTTATTGCCGATTACAGAAGGGGCTTTAAGTTTATGGCATGCTACAGAAGGTAGCAGCCAGATCATGATTGGTTTTTTTGCATTAAGCATGTTGAGTGCATGGTTTGTACTGTGTTTTCTAAGTGCCTTAAAAACAACCGTATGGGATAATCAGGAGATGATTTCCAGATATGAGCAATTGTTGTTTAAGGCTTACCGTTATATTCCGATGTTGTTTTTATCGAGTCTGGTTGCATATTTATCCGTGCAATTGCCATTGGCCTTGTAACTCAAAGATCAATCCCGTTATAAAAAAAGAGCGTTGATTCAAACGCTCTTTTCATCTTACCGCCGTGACTTAAAGGAAACATCAACTTTACGTGGGCGATAAATCCATCCCATCACTAACAATAATAGTGAGAAAATCAAGATTGGATAATCACTCAAACGATTATATAACGTTTGCCCTTGCATTGCAGGTAAATCACCACGTAATACGAACTCTTCATCCAGAGGTGCTTGTTTCAGGATATGGCCATTGTGGTCAATAAACGCAGTCACGCCTGTATTGGTGGCACGAATAAACCAGCGACCATTTTCTTTGGCGCGCATTTGCACCATTTGTAGATGTTGCCAAGGTCCAGCCGTTCCTGTAAACCAGGCATCATTTGAAACAGTAATTAAAAAGTCGCTATTGGATGCATTGCGGCGAGTGAGGTTCGGGTAGGCGACTTCATAACAAATGGCAGCAGCAAGCGCATGTCCTTTGATGGTTAGGGGCTCTTGGTTGGGTTCTCCACGTGAAAAACCACTCATACTGATATCATTTTGCATCGCAGGTAAAACCCATTTCAGCATTCCTGAAAGAGGAATATATTCGCCAAATGGAACAAGACGTTGTTTTTTATACAAGCCATGCGAGTCACTGCCTGAAGCCATAATACTATTGTAATATAAGGGTTCACCCACTTGTTGAGACTTTGGCAGATCCCAGTAAGGGATGCCAGTCACCCAAGCGCTATCTGCTTTTTTTGCTTGAATATCCATTGCTTTTAAAAAGTCTGGAATATCCGTTTGAAATAAGGGAATTGATGATTCAGGCCAAACGATAAGATCACGACCCCATTCCGCACGGGTTAAAGTGGCATAAATTTCTAAGGTTTTAATTTGATACTCAGTCAGCCATTTCAGGTCTTGAGGAATATTGCCCTGAATCAGAGACACACTCAGTGGCTTGGCAGCTTTTGGCTGAACAAACTGGATGAATCCAGCACCCCATGCACCCGCTATCAGTAGTGCAGAAGGAATAGCCCAGAACCAACGACGATTTAAAATTTCGACCAAAGCACATGCCAACACAATGACCACAAATGAAACTGCATAAATGCCAAATAAAGGCGCATAGCCATCCAGTAGCCGTTCAGTAAATGCATATCCAGCAAACAACCACGGAAAACCTGTGAATACCCAAGTTTTTGCCCACTCAAATAGCACCCAGAGTGGTGCAAAGGTGAGTGGTGTTTCTGGGAAAAAGCGACGGTACAGCCATGTTTGAAAAGCTGTAAATAAACCCATGGCTGCTGCCATAAAGACAATCATCAGGATGCTTAAAAAGGCATTGGTATCGCCATAGGTATGAATGGAGGTGAAGAGCCAGAACGCGCCGACAAACCATAAACCAAAACCATAGGCCCAACCTAGCGCAAAAGCTTGGCGTGGGTTACGCTGACGTAATACAGCATATAATATAGCTGGTGATAGAATCGCCAGCCACCAAAAATAATAAGGTGCTAAAGCTAAACTAAAGATTGCACCTGAAATGAGTGCAATCAAAAGAGGGAAAATAAAGGGTAACTGTTTTTGCGGTTGAGAAGTTTTTAACAGCTTTTCAAAATAGGCTCTCATTGACGTACAGCTCGAATCAGATGAATAGTGCGTGCATCTGCTTCAATAATGGTAAATTGCCAATCTCCAAGCTCAATGGTTTGACCTTGTAAATCGCTCACTAAACCAATCTCTTGCAGCAGCAAACCGCCCATAGTTTCAACTTCATCATCAGAAAAATCAGCATCTAAAATAGTGTTGAAATGTTCAATTGGTGTAAGTGCCTGCACAATCCATGTATTGGCTGTAGTGGGATCATTGTCAGGTACGATATATAGTGCTTCTTCATCGGCAATATCGTGTTCGTCTTCAATTTCACCGACGATCTCTTCGAGAATGTCTTCAAGGGTGACTAGGCCAGAAGTTGAACCATATTCATCGATGACAATCGCAATATGTGTTTGGGTGTTTTTGAGCATACGTAACACTTGGTCTGAACGTGCACTTTCAGGTACAAACAAAGGTTGGCGCATCAGGGCGCGAATATCGACTTTGACATTGCGCTCAGTTAAGAAAGGCAATAGGTCTTTGGCCAACAGGATACCCACTACATTGTCACTTTGATCTGCTGAGAACACTGGGAAACGCGAATGCGCTGAATCAATCAGGACATGCAGAATATCAAGTAACTGGTCATCTTCCTGTAAGCTGATAATTGCTGTACGTGGCGTCATGACTTCCCGAATTTTTGTTGCTGGTAGATCGAGAACACCCTCAAGCATAGCAACAGTATCTGGTTCTAAAAAACGACGTGAGTCTTGAACTAACCTGAGTAATTCATCGCGGGTTTCAGGTGCAGTACCTAACCATTTTCTTAAGCCACGCATACCCCACGACGGACTGGATTCCTCGACCATGATCTTTCCTAAAGACTCTCTATATCAATTAGATGATTTTCATCATACCGAAGAAAAAGCGGATATGCATCAATAAAACGATGCGAAAAATGTACAGTTTTTCAAAAAGCTGTTGATGATTTTTATCGACTTACTTTATGTTAAAATGTGAATCTTAAAATATATGAGTATGATGATGTCTGAACAACCTCAACTTCCTACGGTTCAACTGAATACCAGAGGCTTGCGTTGCCCTGAGCCAGTCATGATGTTGCATCAAGCGATTCGTAAAGCAAAATCAGGTGATATTGTTGAGGTACTTGCCACAGACCCTTCCACCTCATGGGATATTCCAAAATTTTGTATGCATCTTGGGCATGAGTTACTGCTTAAAGAAGAAAGCCTTGGTGCAAATAGTCATACCGAATATCGTTACTTAGTGCAAAAAGGCTAAGTTTTGGTTTCTACATATATTTCAGGTTTATTGTTAGGTTTCTCTTTAATTCTAGCGATTGGCGCACAAAATGCTTTTGTATTGAAACAGGGATTGTTAAAGCAACATGTGTTTTGGGTTTGCCTTGTTTGTGCATTATCTGATGCAGTTTTGATTTGCTTTGGTGTCTTCGGTTTTGCATCGATTTTGAGTCAGCAGATAGGGCTGATTCAAGTCATGAAATATTTTGGTGCTGCCTTCCTATTTATTTACGGCTTACGTAGTTTTTATAACGCCTATAAAGCCAATAGTGGTCTCGTTGCCTCAGCACAACCAACTACAACTTTGGCGCAAACTTTGATGTTATGTTTGAGTTTTTCTTGGTTAAATCCACATGTCTATTTGGATACGGTGGTGTTGCTCGGCTCAATTTCAGCACAATATACTGATAAAGTGGCGTTTGCAGCAGGAGCGGTTTCTGCGTCTTTCTTGTTCTTTTTTAGTCTAGGTTTTGGTGCTCGTCTACTACGTCCAGTTTTTGCCAATCCGAAAGCATGGAAATTGCTTGATGGGATCATTGGTGTGGTGATGTGGATGATTGCACTTTCATTGTTACGCTAAACCTAAGAAATAAAAAACCAAGCCGAAGCTTGGTTTTTATCAAAAATTTACATATTTGGATAGTTAGGACCACCGCCACCCTCAGGGGTTACCCAAGTAATGTTTTGTGATGGATCTTTGATGTCACAAGTCTTACAGTGTACACAGTTTGCTGCGTTAATCTGGAAGCGCTTAGAACCATCATCATTTTCCATGATTTCATAAACACCAGCAGGGCAGTAGCGTTGAGCAGGTTCATCCCATTTTGGTAAGTTTACATTCACTGGAATTGATGGATCAGTTAGCTTTAAGTGAGCAGGTTGGTTTTCTTCATGCACTGTATTTGATACGAATACTGAAGATAAACGGTCAAAGGTCAACTTACCATCTGGTTTTGGATAGTTTGGTTTGAACGTCGATGCATCTACAGTTTTAAGTGCAGCAAAGTCTTGTTTTAAGTCATGTAAGGTAAATGGCACTTTAAGGATGTTTTGATCAATAAAGTTAAATGCACCACCAATCCAAGTACCAAACTTGTGCATCGCTGGACCAAAGTTACGTGCTTGATATAACTCTTCTTTTAACCAAGAGTTATTATACTTATCTGTATAAGTCGTTAACTCTTTAACAAAATGATCGTCGCCTTCAAGAACGCGAGCAATTGCAAGATCACCACCTTTTTCGACGCCCGCTGCGATTGCTTCAAACACAGCCTCGCCACACAACATACCTGACTTCATTGCAGTGTGAGAGCCTTTGATTTTTGAAAAGTTCAAGAAACCAGCATCATCACCGATCAAGCAACCGCCTGGGAAAGTCAGTTTAGGTAAAGAGTTAAAGCCACCTTTTACAACTGCACGTGCGCCGTAAGAAATGCGTTTACCACCTTCAAGGAATTGCTTAATGGTTGGGTGAGTTTTCCAACGTTGCATTTCCATAAATGGATACATATTTGGATTTTCATAAGATAAATCCACAATCATACCCAAAGTTACTTGGTTGTTTTCAGCGTGGTATAGCCACCAACCACCCGCAGAACCTGTTTCAGATAATGGCCAACCTGCACCATGCATCACTAGACCAGGCTTATGCTTAGCTGGGTCAATTTCCCAAAGTTCTTTAATACCAATACCGTAATGTTGCGGATCAGCATCTTTATCAAGATTATATTTTGCAATTAGGCGCTTACCGAGGTGACCACGGCAACCTTCAGCAAATAGCGTATATTTTGCATGGAGTTCATAACCAGGCGTGAAGTTATGTGTTGGCTCACCATTTTTGCCAATTCCCATATCACCTGTTTGAATCCCTTTTACCGTACCATCTTCATGGTAAAGCACTTCAGAAGCAGCAAAACCAGGGAAAATAGAAACTTCAAGCTCTTCAGCTTTTTGACCTAACCAACGCACAACATTACCGAGGGAAATAACATAGTTTCCTTCGTTGTGCATTGATTTTGGTACCATCCAATACGGCATTTTTTGTGCTTTGGTATCAGACAATAAGAAATAGGTTTCGTCGCCCGTTACAGGTACATTGAGTGGCGCACCTTCTTCTTTCCAGTTCGGGAACAATTCATTCATGGCACGTGGTTCAAGTACAGCACCAGAAAGGATATGCGCACCTACTTCAGAGCCTTTTTCAACAACACACACTGAAAGATCAGGTAGGTTGTTTTCAATCGCTAATTGACGAATTTTAATCGCAGCAGATAAACCCGCAGGCCCTGCGCCTACGATCACTACGTCAAACTCCATCGCTTCACGTTCGATGTGTTCCATGTAGGACTCCTCATATTTTTAAGGGTGGCAACCGTAATATTGCGATTCGGTGCTGCCATGAGTGTTCTGAATTGCCAAACACAAATGCTACTATTGTGCTTGCAAACGTTTGGGATAGTATAGTTTTAAACCTTGGGCTCGCCAATTGGCTGAGCGGTCATATTTTCTCGTCAGCAAGGCATAAACTATGATAAATGAAAATGATTCTCCACAAAACCCTTTAGAAAATCAGGGAAAAATCATGTTTTCTGATGATAAAAACTTAATGAACATTTCACAATACTTAAAAGATGTACAGCAAAGTCACAAAAGGTCAATTCCACCTTTAGACCAATGGCATCCAAAACATTGTGGCAAAATGGATTTGAAAGTAAAAGCCAATGGCGAATGGTGGCACGAAGGTCAATTGATCAAGCGGCAGGCACTATTGGATTTGTTTACTAAAGTGCTTTGGAAAGAAGAGGGTAAATTTTATCTTAAAACACCTGTAGAGCAGATTGAAATTGAGGTGGAAGATGAGCCTTTATTAATCAATCATGTGGATCAAATTGAAATCGATGGAAAATCTTATTTGCAAGTCTCTACAACCAATCAGGACGTCGTGATTGTAGATGAAACACACCCTATTTTTATGCGTGAATATGCAGGTGAATTACGCCCATATGTACATATACGTTTTGGTATCAATGCTTTAATCCAGAGACAAAGTTTTTATCATCTCGTGAACTATGGTTCTTTGTCTGAAAATGCTCAAGGTGAGGCTGTTTTAACGTTAAAAAGTGGTGATTTGATCTTGCATTTGAGCACCTGAGGTTTAAGCTTAAAAGATTAGATAAATTAGTGCTCACGTGTGTATGACAGTTGTTCAACCTATGCCTCTCTTATTGGATCCTATGCCACACGCATCTGCTGATGCGCCAATTGGGGTTTTTGATTCGGGTATTGGTGGATTATCGATTGCACAAGAAATTGCACAACATTTACCGAATGAACGCATTCTTTATTATGCAGATACAGCGCATGTTCCCTATGGTGCGCGTTCAGATCAAGAGATTCGCAAGCTTACTGCTCAAGCAATTGAGTGGTTGTATCGACAAGGTTGCAAAATTGCAGTTGTCGCTTGTAACACTGCTTCAGCTTTTAGTTTGGATTATTTGCGAGATTATTATGGTGAGCGTTTTCCAATCGTAGGTTTAGTTCCTGCGTTGAAGCCTGCTGTGATCCAAACCCAATCTAAAGTTGTAGCAGTGTTAGCAACACCAGCAACTTTTCGTGGTCAATTGATTAAAGATGTCATGCTCAAATTTGCTGAACCTGCTGGGGTGAAAGTTCTCGCTGTAACCAGTTTAAAACTGGTACCTTTTGTGGAGTCAGGTCAGCAAATGAGTCAAGGTTGTTTGAATGTATTGCAAGAAATTTTACAGCCTGTTGTTGCTCAAGGTGCGGACTTTTTAGTGTTAGGTTGTACCCATTATCCCTTCCTAAAAGATGCGATTCGTCAGGTTTTTGGTGAAAAGTTAAAGTTAATTGACTCTGGGCAAGCGGTTGCACGACAAACAGCATATATTTTAATAAAAAATAGGTTATTATGTGACAAAATAAGTCATAATATTACACGTATTGAATGTTATGTCAGTGGTAATAATGCGATTGAGTTATCATTAGTGCTCAAACATCTAGTACCAGAACAAATAACATGGACGATTCGCAATTTGGATGAAAGTACTGCTTAAGTGCTTAAAATCTAATCATATTTGTGGTTTGATCTAGGTTATCTATTAATAAAATTTAAGCAAAATAGCTTAAAATTATTGATCAGTGAATTGAGGCTTAGCCTATGCAAGATACCCGTTATCAAGTGTTTATTTCTACGTCTGGCAATGAAATGCAACCAGAGCGAGCAGTCTTGACTCAAACTTTGGTTGGGATGGGTTTCTTTTCGTGGGGCTTAGAACACCGCACACCATTAAGTACCTCTATTGCTCGTCGTCAAATAGATGACTGTGATTACGTCGTAATCTTATTAGGTAGCCAGTATGGCGAACAATCCGTTTCAGGTGTTGGTTACATGCATCTGGAATATATTTACGCCATGACGAAGCAGAAACCTGTGATTGTATTCATGCATGAAGATCCTGAATCACGTGATGCTGTATTACACGATCATAAATTAGAATTGAGAGAAAAATTCAAAGAGTTTAGAAAACAGCTTCAACATGAAGTTGATCAAGTTTTTACTTATCGGACTTTGCGTGATTTAGAACTTGCGGTACGTTCGAATATGCCACAAATGTTAGAGCGTTATCCTGTGGTCGGTTGGGTGCGTCCGCAAAATACGCAAGTTTTACAAGATGAAATTGACAGTTTGCGTGCAAAAGTAAAACAACTTGAAACTGAAGTTGGAAGTCGAGAAGTCGATCCGATTGCAACTGTTCCAAAGGTATCAATGCATGAGATTTATTCATTTGAATATCGTATGCATGCTTATCAAGATGGTAATTTCAAAGAAGTTAAACCATTCCGTAAAATGACATGGGCACAATTACTGAATGTGCTTGGTTCATCATTTGTGATTCCAACACCTGAAGAATATTTTTCCAAGCGCATGAATGAATATCTAAATGAAACGGGTCTGGATGATGCGCGCAAGGAAATGCCACGCGCGCATGCTGTTTCTCGCGCGCAAATCAATATTCGTGCACTCCATGAAATTAAAACACAAATGCGTCAAAATGAATGGATTATGCCAACTGGCCGTGATGATCGCCAACGGATGTTATGGCAATTGACCTCAAAAGGGCAGAAGTTATTAGAAAGTAACATTTTGGATAGTAATCGGGTTTTTCAATTTAAGACCATGCATTAATTCAATTTAAAAAATAATCATAAAACTGCTAAAGTAATTGAAGAAATTCAGCTATAGCGGAAGCGATCTATGTCAGCTACACCAAAACCAAAAGTGACTGTGGTTTTAGCAAATTTAGGTACGCCAGATGAAGCCACTGTGCCAGCAGTACGTCGATTTTTAAAACAATTTTTATCCGATACACGTGTCATTGAAATCCCGAAACCGATTTGGTGGATTATTTTACATTTATTTGTATTGACATTCCGTCCTAAAAGAGTGGCTGAAGCTTATGCTTCTGTATGGTCAAAAGATTCACCAATGCGAGAAATTGTGCTTGAGCAAACTGAATTGGTGAAGCAACGCTTACAATCGGAAAATCAGCCTTTTGATTTGACGGTTGTTCCTGCTATGACCTATGGGCAACCCAGCATATATGGTGTTTTTGAGCAGCTTGAAAAAAATCCACAAGAGCACGTTATCCTTTTACCTTTATTCCCTCAGTATTCCGCAACATCAACAGCACCCCTTTATGATGCTTTTGCCAGATGGATTCCTAAACAACGCCATTTACCCGGTCTGACGTTAATCAAAGATTATTATCAACATCCCATGTTTATTCAGGCATTGGCGGATAGTGTTGTCGCTTATCAAGCCCAATATGGTAAACCTGAAAAATTATTGATGTCTTTTCATGGTATCCCGCAGCCGTATGCGGATAAAGGTGATCCTTATGCTGATCGTTGTCGTATGACAGCGAAACTCGTTGCTGAAGCATTGCACCTAAATGAGCATGAATGGGCTATTAGTTTCCAATCTCGCTTTGGTAAGCAGGAATGGGTTAAGCCATATACGGATGTGATTTTACAGCAATGGGGTGAGCAAAAAGTTAAATCAGTGCAAGTATTGAGTCCTGCATTTTCGGCGGATTGTTTAGAAACATTGGAAGAGTTGGCCATCCAGAATAAAGAACTGTTTCAACATGCGGGTGGTGGGGAATATGCTTATATTCCTGCTTTGAACAGCGATAAAGCGCATATTGATTTGCTTGCTAGTCTAGTTCAGGCTAATCTTGATGCCCTTACTCATACCTTAGCCCATCGTTAAATTGACGTTTTATTTCGCCAGAGGTTTTTATGCTGCAAGTCAAAATTGTACCCGTTACTGCATTTGCCCAAAATTGTTCTATTCTTTGGGATAGTGAAAGTAAAGAGGCTGTTTTGATTGACGCAGGTGGTGATGCTGCTGTACTCAAACAACAAGTAGAAGCACTCGGTTTAAATGTTAAAGCACTTTGGTTAACGCATGGGCATCTTGATCATGCAGGTGCGGTGGGTGAACTTGCTGAGACATGGAATATTCCAGTGATTGGGCCGCATAAAGAAGATCAGTTTTGGCTTGATATGATCCAAGAAGTCTCAGCACGCTATGGTTTCCCGATCCCACAACCTGTCAAAGTTGATCAGTGGTTAGAGGGGGGCGAAACGTTGAAACTGGGTGAGGATGAATTTGAAGTCCGTTTTGCGCCTGGTCATACGCCTGGTCATGTGATGTTCTATAATGCCAAACATGGTTTGCTATGGACCGGTGATGTATTGTTCAAAGGTTCGATTGGGCGTACTGATTTTCCTAAAGGAAATCACCAGCAATTACTTGATTCAATTCAGCGTGAATGCTTTAGCTTGCCTGATGAAACTCAGTTTATCTCAGGTCATGGACCGATGAGTACCATCGGCTATGAAAAGCAATTTAATCCTTTTGTGGCAAGTAAAGCAGGTTAGTCCTCATAATCATCTTCTTGGCGTTGCAAGCCTGATTGAGGGGCATCTTGAGTAGGTAATTTGTATTCATCGCTCGCCCAAGCCCCAAGATCGATTAGTTTGCAACGCTCTGAGCAAAACGGACGAAATTCATTACCTTCCCAAGTGCTGGCTTCACCACAACGAGGGCAGGGAAATGTACGTGGCATAGAAAATTCCTAAAACATAAAACAAATAGATTAGGCAAAAGTAAAGTGAGTTGTTAGACTTATGCCGATTTCTAGATAGTTTGATGAGATTATGTCGATTCGTCAATTTCAAGCACAACGTATGCAAGCCCCTCGTGATTTTATTGCCATTCCTAGTACATCGATTTGTGTCGAAATTGGTGCTGGAAAAGGCAAACATGCCTTGTTGTTTACGGGGCAAAATCCACACACCACGTTGTATGCGATTGAACGAACCAAAGAAAAATTTCTGGCTATGCAAAAACAGCATCAACTAGAACCGCGTGAATATCTCAATCCGATTCATGCCGATGCTTTACCTTGGATTGTGCATGCCCTATATCCTGCACAGGTCGAACAATTTTTTATTCTCTATCCAAATCCAGAGCCGCATAATCCTGCACAACGTTGGCTGAATATGCCATTCTTTGAGTTCTTACTTTCTCGTCTTCAGCCCAATGGCTCGATTACGCTCGCAAGCAATATTCCTGAATATATTGATGAAGCTGAACAGCAGTTGATTGAGCTATGGAAACTGCCATATGAAAAGCAGAAAATTGCAGTAGATTCTGCACGTACTCATTTTGAAATTAAGTACTTAGAACGTGGTGAATTGTGCCAACAATTGATCATTCGAAAACCAGAAGGCTATACAACCCGTTTTGATGATTTTGCACCATTGCAAGGGCAGAATATTCAAGAGAACCTTGATGTCTAAACGCATTGCGATTATTGGCGCAGGCCCAGCAGGATTGATGGCGGCTGAAGTACTGAGCCAATACGATTACGATATTGAGGTTTATGAACAAAAGCCATCGGCGGCACGCAAGTTTTTAATGGCAGGCAAAACGGGATTGAATATTTCCCATGCTGAGCCTGTAGACGTATTTATCCAACGCTATGATCGTACCGATTGGTTGAGCCCTTGGGTGAAACAATGTGATGCTCAGTGGATTCAAAATTGGATGCAAGGTCTTGGGATCGATTCCTATGTCGGCAGTTCAGGGCGTGTGTTTCCAGTAGAAATGAAAGCAGCACCGTTGTTGCGTGCTTGGTTAAAACGTTTGCTGGCGAATGGGGTTAAGTTTCACTACCGTCATCGTTGTGTAGAATTATCTGAAAATCAGCTCACCATTGAAAATCCCACTGAAAAATTAATCAAAAACTATGATGCGATTGTGTTGGCGTGTGGTGCAGTATCATGGTCGCAACTGGGTAGCGATGGCGTATGGCAACAATGGTTGCAGCCCAATCAAATTGAACCCTTTCAACCGAGCAATGTCGGGGTATTAAAAACATGGTCGCCATTTATGCACGACTGTTTTGGTCAGCCACTGAAACGTGTCAATGCATGGGTAAATTCAGAAAATAAAACGCATGGCGATATTGTGGTGACGCACTATGGTTTTGAAAGTGGTGTGGTTTATAAATTGGGACGTGATTTAAGAACACAGCTGAGCCAAAAGAAAAACCTAAAACTTCACCTAGACTTACTTCCAGACCTGAGTATTGAACAATTAGAGAAGAAATTACAAGGCAATAAGAAGCAGTCTCTTACCAATCTTTGGCGTAAAGCAGGCTTGGATCAGGTCAAAATTAATTTGCTTCGGGAAATCGTTGATAAAAGCTTATGGTCGGATGCCAAGCAAATGGTGCAGCAGATCAAGCATCTCAGTATTTCTTTAGATGGTTTCCGCCCAATCGAAGAAGCGATTAGCTGTGCGGGCGGGGTCAAGCAAGATATTTTATCTCCACAATTGCAATTGAAATCTAATCCTTATGTGTTTTGCTGTGGCGAAATGCTGGACTGGGATGCACCAACAGGTGGATATTTGCTGACGGCTTGTTTTGCCACAGGGCGAGCAGCAGGGCAAGGCGTACAACATTTTTTAAGCAGATAAATACGCTGTTTTGTACTTTGTTTGATATGTGAATAGTGTTAGTTTTGAGTAGTCAATAAATATAGGATGTATGATGATATGTCTGAACAATCGCCAGTATATCAAGGGAGTTGTTTATGTCAGGGCATCCGCTACGAAATTCAGGGTGAAATTGGTGAGATCGTCCAATGCCATTGTCAGCGTTGCCGTAAAGCTAACGGGACGGCTTATGCCACCAACGCACCGATTAGTAGTAGAGATTTTAAAATTATACAAGGTGAGCACCTCGTTAAAAAATTTGCTGTTGCAGGTGTTTATCGCTGGTTTTGTGGCGAATGTGGTTCACCACTCATTAGCTCACGTGATATGCAGCCAGAATTGTATCGTTTAAGAATTGGTACATTGGATACACCTTTACAGCAAAAACCAAGCATGCATATTTTCGCGGCGTCAAAAGCAGAATGGGACTGCATTACAGATGATTTACCACAATATACCGAACGCCCATAAGTAGGTAGTGCAACCATCATGATTTTTGAAACCTCCGAGTTAGATGCCAATCAGATCTATCGTTTGTTGGTTGGGGGAATTACGCCTAGACCCATCGCATGGATCAGTACAATTTCTGCTGGTGGCGTGGCTAATATAGCCCCTTATTCATTCTTTAACGTTGCGAGTTGTAATCCTCCCATCCTTTGGTATTCACAAGTCAATCCAAGAGATGGGCAAGATAAAGATACTTTGAGGAATTTAATCGAGACGCAACAATGTGCGATTCATATTGTAAATTCACAACTACTTGAACAGATGAATTTATCTTGTGCTTTATTGCCCCCAGAGCAAAGTGAGTTTGATTTTGCTGAGATTGAGTCTGAACCGAGCCATGCAGTCGCAGCCTTGGCAGTAAAATATGCACCAGTGCGTTACGAATGCCAATTAAGAGAGGTGATTCAACTCAGTAGCTTAGCATCTGGAGGTACAGTCGTATTGCTGGATGTCAAATCGATTTATGTCGATGATCGGTTGTGGGATGGGCAGATGATTGATCAGCAGCAACTCGATAGTGTTGGGAAAATGGGTGGCGATTTTTATAGTTTAACAACAAATTTATCTAAACTGGTTAGACCCAACATTACAATAGAAAATGATGATAAAAAAGGAGGTTAAGTACCTCCTTTATCTTATTTTGCAGTCAGTGCTTTACCTTCAAACTTCACGCCATCCCAGCCATTTTGCATAAACTGACGGATATTTTGATGATCTGTTGCTTCAGGTGTCGCCAATACAGATGCATAATGTTCCGCAAATAAACTGAGCGTCTCCGCTTGATTTAAGCCTTCGATTTGCGCAAAGCTGAGTACTTTTGCGCTGCCTTGGTTTTCGGTTTCAGCATTTGATTGTGCGCCATTTTGAAAGGCTGTTGGCGTATGTTGATAACGCGCTTCAATAAATGCCAATACGTCTGCAAACTTTGCTGAACCATCTTTAAGTTGTGCCAATAAGCTTTGAGCCATTTCAAAATTCCATATTTGGTGAAGTAATGCCCACATCATAACATTTAAATACAGTATCGTATTTGAACTGGATGTTGTAATCTTGGTAGTTTATGCTCAAAGCGAGCATCAATCTTTTGAATAATAATGAATAGACACCGTTTAAGGTGGTCCTCACCCTGGTCTACATTGCGATTTTTCGCACCGATATTAAATTGTCGTTTTGTCTTGCAACTCCGTCGTATGGTAATGCGCATACTTCCTTTTATGCGTTTACAAAGTCAGGTGAGCAATGTGGTTTATTTGTCTTGGTTGGTGGATGTTGAGCAAGTTCGCCAGCGTTATCCAGATCCTGTTATTTTATGGGAAAAGCAGGGCAAAACCATCTTTACTATTTTAACTTATCAGCACCAGCATTTTGGCTTTAATTTCCTTGGAAAAGTACGCCAGTTAATGCCTTCACTTCGGCAAAGTAATTGGCGCTTTTATTTAAATGAATCAAAGCCCAAGACCGTAATCTTTGAACAAGTGATCATTGATCAAGCTTTGTATGTGATCGGTGGTCGCCTCGCCAGTGATGTGATGCCTGCGCAATATGCACCAAATTTTCAGCATCAACGAGATGGAAACGCGATTCATACTCGTATTCGCATGGATGAAGATTATTCTTTTAGCAGTGATATACACATCACCATGCAAAAACGTTTACCTGAGGCTTGGCAAAGCTTATTTTCCTCATGGGAGGAGACCGTTCAATTTTTGGTGGATCAAGATCATGCGTGGGCTGAATGGATTGACCAACCGACTCGGATGTCGCAAGGGGATATCAACATGCCTGTGCAATTTCAACAAATTCAGGCTGCTGAGATTGATAAATTACAGGCTCCTCAATTGTTGCAACAATTTGGTTTAGATGATGATACCGCAGCTTTTACTTTTGTGGTTCCTAAACTGGATTTTTATGTGGTGGGAGAAAAAGTATTGCCAGAATCTCAATAAATTGTGGATAACTTTGTGTTTATAAACAGCAGTTGAGTTGTCTAAAAATTATGTTATTTTAGAGCAAAGGAGATGGCATTCCTCCTATTACAAACCGCCGTTTTGGCTAATGATGCCTACGTTACCCTGAACAGGGGGCGTAGGTTTGTGCGTGCTCTGTTCCCATTTTGGAGTTCGCAAATGAAAAAATTTCAGAAAATTAGCTATAAACTCATGCTGAATATCATTTTAGCTCCAGCGCAGTGTATGGGGTAAATCATGTACTATCCTTTACTCTCAATCGCACTTGGCTCGGTATTAGGTGCATGGTTACGTTGGTTTTTGGGTTTAAAGCTGAATCCTATTTTCCCCAATATTCCTTTAGGAACGGTCACCGTCAACTTTGTTGGTGGATTTATTATTGGTTTTGCAATTTCCTATTTTTCTCAAAGCCCTCTCAGCCCCAATTACAAACTGTTCGTGATCACGGGCTTTTGTGGTGCATTGACCACGTTCTCAACATTTTCGGCTGAGATTATTACCTTATTACAAAGTGGTAAATTGGGTTATGCCTGTGCTGCGATTTTGATTCATGTGCTTGGATCATTGCTGTTTACCCTCTTAGGTATGAGCCTGCATCAATGGCTGACGGCTGCTTAGGTTAAAGAGATAAACAAACGATTAAATTTAGGCATAAAAAAAGAAGTCTAAGAGGAGGAGATAGAACCTTAGACTTCGAATTATGCCAGTTTAATCAATAAAGCTTAAAACTAGATTAAGCCTTGCGATTAAAACGTGCAAAGCGTTTGTTAAAGCTGGCAACACGACCTTCATTGCTTGCTTGGCGTACTTCACCTGTATAAAACGGATGCGATGCACTTGAAATATCTAGGGTAACGTATGGATAGACTTTGCCTTGATATTCTTTGCTTTGTTTGGTCTGGAGTGTGCTACCAATTAAAAAGTAGGCATCAGCATTGGTATCATGAAACAAGACTTGTTGATAAGCAGGATGAATATCTTTACGCATTTTAAATGACTCCTAATTTCAGGATATGTTATAACATAACAGTATATAGAGTCAATTCTAATGCTTTCAAGTGAGTGATCTATAACTTGTAGGTAAAATATTTCACCCCCTTTATTCAAAAATAAAGGGGCAGTTTTTTAGTAATTTGGAACAAGCTCTTCAAATAAATCATTTAAGTTGTCGTGAACTTTAAGGTGAATCAAGTTCCAATAATGTCCTGAAATCGTACGATTGACCATGAGCGTATCTGGAGAAGGTTTAAATACATCCCAATATTTCAGCGATTTTTTAACAAGTCGCATTCCATCGTGATGCGATGAATTTTCGGCAAAATCATAATGTGTACTTAACGGGCGTAATAGAATTTCAATCCATTGCGTATACAGTTCTGTTGGAAATTTCTGCTTTTCAGCAATTGAATGCAGTTCAACCAATAAATCTTCAACCTGAGCAATATCTTCTTGGCGAGCTGCATTGACCAACGCTTTAAAGTGTTGAATGATTTCAGGGGATAGCGTTTTGACGCTACCGTAATCATAAATAATCACACTGCCATCTTCACGGAAAGCGAAGTTGCCCGGATGAGGATCACAATGAAAACGCTTCAAGAAAAACATTTCTTGTCCTAAAGCGCGAATCAAACGACGACCGATTTGATTACGGGTTTCAACTGACCATGTACTGGCAGTTTCAATGGAATCACCTTGTTCAAGGCTCAGCGTTAGTACGCGGCGAGACGAATAATCTTTATAGACGGTTGGTATGATGATTTGATTATCCAACTTCTCATGAAAAATTTTAAAAACCTCGAGGTTTTGTGCTTCGATTTCGTAGTTCAATTCAGCAGAAAGGCTGTCCTGAATTTCTTGAAATAGTTGATCTTGTAGCTTCTTATCAATCTTAAGTACGCCCATTAAGCGTAATGCGAGGCGGACTTGCTTTAAGTCACTTTCACAGGCTTGGTCAACCCCTGGATATTGTACTTTCACCACAACTGCTTGCCCATTTGGAAGTACCGCACGATGTACTTGACCAATCGAAGCTGCTGCAAATGGTTCGGTTTCAAAAGAGCTAAAAATTTGGTTTAAGGGTTTGCCCAACTCTTTTTCGACTTGCTGCTTGATTTCAGCAAAAGGCATGGCTGGGGCTTGGCGTTGTAACTTAGCAATTGCTTTCGCCACTTCAGGTGGGAAAATGTCTTTGTATTGTGAGGCGATCTGCCCGACTTTCATCACTGCACCTTTCATTTCACCCAATGTATCGGCAATCTGTAAGCCAATATCTTGAAATAGTTGGCTGCGTGCTGCGTTTTTTTGTTCTTCATCTGCGGTGAGATTACGAATGGAGTTGGCAACGCTTTTGCTGGCAATACTTGCGGTCATACCAGCCAGTTTTAAAAAACGTCTACTGGGAGAGCTTGCATGTTTTGCCATATTCGCTTGACCTCATTCGATTCAGTTTCAAAGTGATATCCTGATCATAGGCGACAAAACTTAAATTGCCTAGATGGAAATGTTAAGGGATGTAAGTAGATATTGGGAATGGATTAGATCTTACAGGATGTATTGGGCATCTATCGGTTGGAATCTTTAGATGTAATCTAGCCCGATCTTTTAAGATTTAGCCAAAGTTTTTATTAGATTGATCGCACATTTTGATCAAATTGAAAGATGACATCCTTGTCATCTTTCAATTAAAAAATTAAACCAGCATTAAGTTTTTATGAGTTGAGATTAATGTGTTGCGCTAATCGTTTATTGTTTAAATATAAGCGACCAATCAAGAATACACAGGCAATGCTTAAACCGATAATCAATCCTAACCAAACACCTGCTACTCCCCAAATTGTATAACGTGCCAAATATAAACCGATGGGGAAAGCAATCACCCAGTATGCCATCAGGGTAATCCACATCGGTGCTTGCGTGTCTTGCATGCCACGTAGGCAGCCTGCAGCGCTTACTTGCCATGCATCCATTAGTTGATACGCCATTGCGAACCACAACAGATACATCGCGACAGGAATAACATGAATATCATTGGTATAGATTGCCACGATATAGGGGCGCGCTACGGCAATCAGTGTCATGGTCAAAGCAGCAAAAACGGTTGCGCTAATCAAGCCTACTTTTTGAACTTGGCGCATCGCATACCAATTTTTCTCTCCATAATAAGTGCCCACACGAATCGTGAGTGCAATGGCAAGAGATAATGGGATCATAAACAATTGTGAAGTCACAGAAATTGCAATCTGATGCGCCGCAATTGCATTTTCACCGAGTGGGCTCAGGACAATCGCGCCTGTGCTGAAAATACTCACCTCAAAAAATACAGCTAGACCAATCGGCAGCCCCAGTTTTAAGATGCGTTTTACCCATACAGGATCAATTTTTTCCCATTTTGTGAAAATGGGCGCTTGTTTATAAGCCTTAGCTTTTGAAATGTAAATCGCCAGTGTAATAAACATCAGCCACTGTAATATTGCCGTTGCAAAGCCACAACCCGCACTCCCTAAAGCAGGGATAGGTCCCAAACCGTACATAAAAATAAAGTTCAATGGAATCAGGACCAATAAGGCAATTAAGCTAATCGCAGTGACAGGTCGTGGATGTCCTAAGGCTTCAGAATAACTACGTAATGCTGCGTACATCATCACCGCAGGCATACCAAAGCCAATCGCATGTAAAAACAGGCTTGCTTTCGGTAATAAACTTTCAGGTACTCCAAACAGGGGTAAAAACATCGGCATACATTGCAAAATCAACATAGCAACGATGCCGAGGATGACCGCAACCCATAAGGATTGACGTGCAATAGTCGGAATTTTCTCTGGGGTTCTTGCACCGCGCGCTTCAGCGACTAAAGGTGTTGTTGCGATCATGATTCCTGCAAATAACAACATAATTGGAATCCATAGACCAACACCGACAGCAATTGCTGCCAAATCAGCAGCAGAAAGATGACCTGCCATGATGGTATCAATAAGACCAAGCCCAGCCTGAGCAAATTGGGTGATCAAGATCGGAAACATTAAATGAAATAATTTCTTAAGTTCAAACCGCTTGGTTGTCGCGTGAGACACAAAAAATACTCTTATTGATTGAGGGAGAATTAGCGTTGTAGAGTGAATATCACACCAATAAAAATGACAATACTGCCGACAAGACGTTGCCAATTGACAGGTGTTTTTTCTGTACCTAACCAGCCGAAATGGTCAAGTAACATTGAAATGGCCAATTGGCCGAAAATAACTAAGCCTGAAAAAGTTAAAAAACCGAGTTTGGGTGCAGTATAAATGCTCATGCTGATGGCATAAACCCCAAGACATCCACCTATCCACAAAAACCATGGAATTTGCGACAGTTCTCCAAGACTGGGTTTTGCTGTGTTTTGAAAATAAACCATACATGCAAGCACAATTGTTCCTACCAAAAAAGAGAGTAAGGCAGCTTGAAGAGGTGAGTGTAAATATTCTCTGAGTTGTGAATTAATTGCAGTTTGAAATGCCATTGCAATACCGACACCTAATGCAAGGGGAAGAATAAATAGCAGTTGGCTGGTAATTTTGATCATTTTATCAATCTAATTGTTCTTCGTTGTTTCAGTCTAACCGAATAGTGAAGTGATGATAATAAGCGGATTGATAGAGTCATGTTAAAATAAAAGGGTTCTGTTGTTGAGCTTCTATTTTGAGTCATTTAAATCCAGCAAATATTCCACTTTCACTTTATATCCATATGCCTTGGTGTGTGCGTAAATGCCCTTATTGTGACTTCAATTCACATGCTGTTCCTGATGGGGAATTGTCTGTGGATTTAGAGCAACAATATCTTGAGGCACTGGTGGCTGACTTTGAGACTCAAATTGAAATGGCGCAAGGTCGGTCAATTCATAGCGTATTTATTGGTGGTGGAACGCCGTCTTTAATTTCAGCACAAGGCTATCAGTGGTTATTTGGTCAATTAAAGGCGCGATTAGACTTTGAGGTTGATTGTGAAATCACATTGGAAGCTAATCCTGGAACGGTTGAACATGATCCATTTGCGGATTATCTTGCTGTTGGCATCAACCGTTTATCATTAGGTGTACAAAGTTTTGATCCTGAGCATTTACAGCGACTGGGTCGTATTCATACTGCGAATAATGCTTTAGATGCGATCCAACAAGCGCGTCAAGCAGGCTTTGAGCGCGTTAATGTTGATCTCATGCATGGTTTACCACAGCAAACGCAAGAACAGGCTTTAAATGACCTTAGATTAGCTGTAGAACAGGGTGCAACACATATTAGTTGGTATCAACTGACCATTGAGCCAAATACGGTGTTCTTTAGAACCCAACCCGTATTGCCACAAGATGAAGTTTTAGAACATATCCAAGAATGGGGTGAGGCTTATTTAAAAGCGAATGGTTTTATCAATTACGAAGTCTCAGCATGGCGTAAAGAAAAACCCTCAGCACATAATTTGAATTATTGGAAGTTTGGTGATTACTTGGCGATTGGCGCAGGAGCACATGGCAAAGTGACTCGCCCAGAGGGTATTTATCGTTTTCAAAAGACACGGCTGCCAAAAGATTATTTGGCTAAGGTACCTGCTGAACATATGCAAATGAAACGTATCGAAGCAGATGAGTTGCCATTTGAATTTATGATGAATGCTTTGCGTTTAAATGATGGGGTAGATGCGAAATTTTATACTCAACGCACAGGGCTTGATTTGCAAGATATCAATGAGACGCTGAATCAATTACGTGACAAAAAACTTTTGGTCGCTGATGTGAATCGAATTACTTGCACAGAGCAGGGGCATATCTTTTTAAATTCGGTATTGGAAAGTTTTTTATAATTTAGGTGTAAGATTACTTTGAGCAAGGATGCTTAAAGTAATCTAATCGTTGTTGTCATCTTTTAGAAAGATAGTTCGCACAAAATAAAAAACCTCATCATAAATGATGAGGTTTTTTAGAATCTGGTGGGTCGTCCGCGACTCGAACGCGGGACCAACGGATTAAAAGTCCGCTGCTCTACCAACTGAGCTAACGACCCATAGGGGTTCAAAACATTAAATGGTGGGTCGTCCGCGACTCGAACGCGGGACCAACGGATTAAAAGTCCGCTGCTCTACCAACTGAGCTAACGACCCATCTCGTTTTGATGTTGCGTATTCTAGCAACTTATTCAGCTAACACAAGAGGAAATTTAAAAACATCTGCATGATTGTTTATAAAAAGCACGATTTCCTCTTGTTTAGCTAAAAAATAAACTAGAAACGGTACTGATAGCTTTGAATGTTATCAAAGATTTCAGTATTTACATCACTATAGCTGTTTGTACCTGGCAATAAAACCAATAAACGTTCAGATGTTTTGCTCGGATTAAATGAGTCTTCTTTCAGTTTATTTTTTTGATACTTAAATGTTCCAGTGGTTTCTACTTTGGCTTGAATGCGTAAAAATACTGGAATTGCATATGATGGTAAGCATTTTTTAAATACATTTACCATAGCGCTTAGATCAGTTTCGTTAAGCTCTGCACCATCAACCAAAGTAATTGCTGCCATACCTGCACGACCATTGGTATTTGGAATCTCTACCCCATATACCACAGCTTCTGCAATCTTATCGTATTCGCACACCATGTTTTCAACTTCGGTGGTGGATACGTTTTCACCTTTCCATCGGAAAGTGTCGCCTAAACGGTCCACAAACTGTGCGTGGCGGAAACCGATGTCACGAACCAGATCACCCGTATTGAAGTATGAATCACCCTTGTTAAACACATCTTTTAAAATCACAGATTTGTTCTTTTCTGGATCGGTGTAGCCATCAAATGGTGAACGGCTAGTGATCTTACCAATCAGTAAGCCAACCTCACCTGTTTTGACTTTCTTGCAGTGGCCTTTCTTATCGCGAACTAATTCATTCTTTTCTTTATTAAATTCAACGATCGCGTATGGTGTTGGAGAGAAGCCAACTGTATTGTCAAAGTTAAAGATATTACTAAAACCAACATTGCCTTCACTTGATGCATAAAGTTCAAGTACTTCTTGCACGCCAAAGCGTTCTTTGAACTTACCCCAAATGTTTGGACGCATACCGTTACCAATCATTTTGGTAACACGATGGGCACGATCCTGTTCAGTTGCAGGCGCATCGATGAGGTAACGACACAGTTCACCGACATAACCAATTGCAGAGGCATTGAATTTCTGTACATCTTTCCAGAATGCGCTAGTTGAATACTTTCGGCGTACGGCAAGGGTTGCACTGCCTGCAATCACACCACACCAGCACACCACAACTCCCGTTGCATGGTAAAGCGGGAGGGTCACGTACATCACATCATCTTTACCGAGGTTAAGGATATGTCCATAGGTACCGTAAGCTAGAGTCCAACGGCTATGTGTGAAAATAACAGCTTTTGGTAGGCCCGTTGTACCAGAGGTATAGATGTAGAACAAACCATCTTTACCTGTCACGGTGCGGGTAGTCGATGGATTGAATTTTGGAAATTGGTCAATTTGTTGCGCAAGGTTCACATAACCTTGTGGTGCAATCCCTGCATTTTTTCGTGTTTCTAGATCAGCAAACCAGTGGAAACGATCTTGAGCAACTTTTAATTCTGTGCGAGCTTCATCAATCGCAGCACGGACTTCTTCACCTGCAATCACTGCAATTGGATTAACCAAATTAATGCTATGAGCGAGGATTTTACCGACTTGTGATGTGTTTACGAGTGCGATCGTGACACCAATTTTAGCTAAAGCAACAATCGTAGCAATCAGTTCAGGACGGTTTTCAACCATCACTGCAATGACATCACCCTTTTTAGCACCAAGCGATAAATAGTAATGCGCAATTTGGTTGGCCCATTCATTTAGTGCTTGGTAGCTGTAACTTTGATCTTCAAATAACAGAGCTATGCCTTGAGGGTTACGCTTGACTGCTTTTTCAAAGGCAATGCCTAAACCAGCAGGTGAAGTTGGCGTTCGTATATATGCTTGTTTAAGTCCATTGAGGATATGAGGTACTTTGGTGATGAAGTTTGGAAGTCGAGTAGCAACATCACTAAGGGTAATAATATCGGTCTGCGTAGTTTGGCTCATATCAATCCTGTTTATTTTTCGATCAGTCCAAAAATGGCTATCTGTTAGAACACAACCATTAACATCATTGTTGTTGATGCTGTTTTTACTGGTAAGTTCCTAGAGCAATCAACCTAATCTGACAAAATAACAAAAAAGCCTAGTCATCGAAATGACTAGGCTTTGCCTTATTGAGTGCAATTTAGCAAATTATTCATTGCCAGTTGTGCTCTTTTTAGGGGGTCTTCCACGAGGGCGACGAGGACGGCTAGATTTTTCCTTTTCTGCCTTCACTGCTTCATCCTCTAGTTCTGCTTCAGTTGGCTCAGCTTTTTCAACAGCTTGAACAGTTTCAGTCGTTTCAGAAACCGTTTCAGCTACGATTTCAACTTCAGCTGTTTCAGTCGATGTTACTGGCTCAGAAGCTTCAACTGGTGCGGCTTCTGCTGGCGTAACATCAGTACTGTCTAGTTCTAGTGGTTGTTGCGCTGGTGTAGTGGCTACTGTTTCATCTGCAACAATATTAACGACTGTTTCTGGCACTTCTTCTTTCGATTCAGTGCTTTCAACAGGTGCAGCAGTCGTATTTGCAGCGATATGAGCTTCCTTAGCTTGTTCAGCGGCAAGTTTAGCCAAGCGACGACGTTCGCGTGGATCATTTGCAACACGAGTAGCAGGTGCTTCTGGTGGAGTTAGTGCCAATACAGGTGCAGGTTCAACTTCTTCAGTTTGCTTTTGAGTTGGAAGTTCAGCATCACGAGTTACGGGACGTTTTTCTTCAGCAACAGCTTCAACCACTAAAGTATTTGCATATTGCTCAGCAAACTTTTGTAATGCACGATTAAATGTTGTCACCAAGCCGAATTGCTCAATCAAAATAGTACAATCTTCACCATATACATGACGAATCAGGCTACTCATCGTGTATTGAGCTAATGTTGGAATTTGTGACGGTACAACTTTAGGCACAACGGCTTTAGGCGATGATTGTGAATCACGATGACGACGACGTGAACGTGGATCATTGCTAGCACGTTTTACAGGTGCTGGAGCAGCTTCAGTTGATGTCACTTCTTCAACTTCTGTAGCCACTTGTTCTGTTTGAACAGGTTCAAGGACTTCAGTTTGCTCTACAGCAACAGGTGCTGTTCCAGTTTTTGTAACTGGCTTAGCCTGTTGTTGATTTAATGCAACAATTTCACTTTGACCTTGATCAATATTTACGATCAATGCTGTGTTGATTGGTTCTGCGCGAGGTGCATCAATCACATCAACTTTAATTTGTTGAGGACTCGCTACAGTTTCAGGTGTAGCGGCAGCAGTTTCATTTAAAACACTTTGGTCACGATGACGGTTTGGTCGATTTGGACGCTGTTGGTTATTGCGATCACGACGTGGCAACGCGCTTGTATCATTACCATGTCCAGCATCTTGATGCTGCTGTTGGTTTTGATGTTCTTGTGGTTGCTGACGTTTTTGCTGACGCTTTAACTCACGTTGTTCTTGACGTGATGGTTGCTCTTGACGAGAAGAAACTTGAACATTTTCTTCCTGCACTTGATTTTGTTGTTCATGTGCATGTGCATGTGAATGATGTTCACGTTGTTCTTTATGTTTACGTTTCTTCGGATTTTGCGATTGATTTGGGCGATGAGCTTTTTCATCTTTCTCAAATGTTTCGCGTGCTTCTTGTTTCACGGGTGATTGTGAAATATAAGCATTATTGACGGTTGGTGCTGCAGTCTCAGTGATAGCAGCAGGTGTATTCATTTGACCAAACTGACCACGGCTGACTGCACCGTTATTAATCATTTGTTCAATTGCTGCGGCAGCATTTTGTGCAGAACGTGATTGATCAATCGTTTGTGCTTGCTTTTGAACGAATAAGTTCTCTAACCATGCGCAAGGGCTTGCTGATTTTTGTGCAACAGCTTGTTGTGCTTGCTTAGGTTGAGCAGCTTGTTGTTGAGTGGCTTTCTTTTGCTGTGCGGCTGCATTATTTTGTGCAGGTGCTGCATGGTGATGCTCTGCTTCTTCTAAATGCCATTCAGAAGACTCATACCCCAATTCTTTTTCACTTGAACGGGTTGCTTCAGTACGTTCATAACTCGATGGAGCAAAGCCTGCTGGATTGTACTGAATTTCATAGTGTGGCGTTTCTAAATGTGGATGCGGCAAAATGGTGACACGCACATTGGAGGTTTGCTCCAGATATACCAGACTGTGACGCTTTTCATTCAACAGGAATGCCGCGATTTCCACAGGCACTTCAACTTGAACTTCACCTTGACGCTCACGTAAAGCAATTTCTTCGACCTTGCGCATAATCGAAAGTGACAATGAACGTAAGTCACGTACCATACCTGTGCCATGACAGCGTGGGCAAACGTAGCCAGTCGCTTCTTCTAAAGAAGGGCGTAAACGTTGACGGCTCATTTCCATGAGGCCAAAACGTGACAGTTGACCGAACTGGATACGTGCGCGGTCACTTTGCGTTGCTTCACGTAATTTCGCTTCAACCATACGTTGGTTACGGTCTTTGGTCATGTCAATAAAATCGATTACGACTAAACCGCCAATATCACGCAAACGAAGTTGACGTGCGATTTCTTCAGCTGCTTCCAAGTTGGTGTTTAAAGCAGTTTCTTCAACATCATGACCACGTGTTGATTTCGCCGAGTTAATATCGATTGAAACTAAAGCTTCAGTTTGATCAATCACGATTGAACCACCAGACGGAAGTTTAACTTCACGTTCATAAGCGGTTTGAATTTGGCTTTCGATACCGAAGTGAGCAAATAGAGGCTCATTCAAGGTATAAGTTTTTAACTTATCAAGTTGGCGTGGCATGACTGCTTTTACGAAGTTATAGGCTTCGTTATAAGCTTGTTCACTATCAATCAGGATTTCTGCAACATCATCACGTAAGTAATCACGAATAGCACGCGTCACTACCCCTGCTTCTTGGTGAACAAGCATTGGTGATGGACCTGAACTTGCAGAGCTTTGAATTTGAGCCCAAAGATCCAACAAATGTTGTAAATCCAGTTGAAGTTCTTCTTGGGTGCGACCGATACCTGCGGTACGAACAATGACGCTCATGCCACGAGGTACATTTAGAGAAGATAAAATTTCTTTGAGTTCTTCGCGCACAGAACCTGAAATCTGACGGCTAATACCGCCACCTTTCGGGTTGTTTGGCATAAGTACTAAATAACGGCCTGCAAGAGAAATAAAAGTAGAAAGCGCAGCACCTTTGTTACCGCGCTCTTCTTTTTCGACTTGAACCAATAATTCTGTGCCTTCAGTGATGAGTTCACGAATATTTGAAGTTTGACGAGGATCCGCTTTGAAATACGAGTTTGCAATTTCTCGCATAGATAAAAAGCCTTGACGCTGTGCGCCGTACTCAACGAAAACTGCTTCTAAAGAAGGTTCAACGCGAGTGACATGACCTTTATAAATATTTGATTTTTTTTGTTCACGAGTACGATTTTCTAAATCGAAATCGTAAAGACGATTACCAGTAATCAGTGCAACGCGAACTTCTTCGGCGTGGGTTGCATTAATCAACATACGTTTCATGGGTGTGACACCTAATAGTGATGCACACAAACAATCAGCCCGATACTTTTGAGCAAACATCAAATTGGCGCGATCAAGATTCAGAAGCAGCTTTGTACATGATGCTCTGAAACCACTGACTGTAAATATTCAGTTTGTGCTTTGATACGTTTATTTCGATGTCAGCAATAGTGCCTTAATCTTCAGTCTAATGATATTTCATCCATGTTTTGCATCTGTGAAATATCGTTAGACCCAGCATAATCAAAGTTCCTAGACGCTTCACTGGCGGGTGAGCGGTGCATTGGATGGTGACTTTCACTGTCATTAAGCATTGAAGTCGATCCACCTGGAAGTCTCGTGATACGGAATGATCATCGTATCTCTGCTTAGCAGTTCCAATGCATCAACGCTTTAGCCTGAATGCGACATCATGGAGCAAATTGTCTGATGTGGATCAGTTTACGTTTAATAACCAACAAATTTGTTGGCAACATATTTTTTCTGAACAAACTGTATGTGCTGATGCACAATTAAACGCAACAGTTTGTCATTTTGCCGATATAATAAGCCTTCGGCGTCGGCATAATTCTTTAGGACCTATCCGAGTTATTGGTGAGTATCTCGTCGATTTAAAATTTTATCTAAATAAAATTTCTGATCTGATGCTCACTTACGGTGGTATCCGTGCGCTGAATATATCAAACCTTGCGGCATCTGCCTATGGGCTAAGTTTAGGTTTCTTGTGAAATAACTTAGTTAAATGATCAATTTTTAATCATATTTAGCAAATCTTGGATTAATCGAGCGTATGAATTCTACACAACAATGGCAAAGTGTCACTTGGTTTGACGTGGATGAGCATCAAGACGGGCAGCGAATAGATAATTTTTTATTTACCCGATTAAAAGGTGTTCCGAAAAGTCGAATCTACCGTTTGATTCGTGAAGGACAAGTACGTGTCAACAAAAAAAGAATAAAAGCAGAAACGCGTTTGAATATTGGCGATCAGATTCGTGTCGCACCAATTCGTTATGAACAAAAGGATGAAAGCACGGCACCAGTGAGTGATGGCGTGGCGCAAAGCCTGCTTAGTCGTGTGGTTTACGAAGATGAAGGCTTATTAGTAGTGAATAAACCGTCTGGGATTGCTGTTCATGGCGGCAGTGGTGTGGCTTATGGTTTAATCGAAGCCATGCGTGCTGCGACAGGCAAAAAATATTTAGAATTAATTCATCGTATTGACCGTGATACCTCAGGTCTAGTGATGATTAGTAAGAAGCGAAGTACCCTCAAGTTACTTCAGGACTTATTGCGTGAGCATAAGATTAAAAAGACCTATGCAGCAATCGTTAAAGGGCAAGTGAGTTTGGATCAGCAATTGATTGATGCGCCTTTGCTTCGTTATGAACTTGCGAATGGTGAGCGACGTGTCCGTGTGACCAAAGACGGTAAGCCGAGTAAGACTGACTGGAAAGTGGTTGAACGTTTTAAGACAGCAACTTTGGTGCATGCGTCACCGCTTTCGGGACGTACTCATCAAATCCGTGTACATGGTTTAAGTATTGGTCATCCTTTAGTTGGGGATGATAAATATGGACATAATACAGACTATAAAGGCCCTGAAGCACGTCGTTTATGCCTACATGCCATGCGTTTAGACATTCCAAACTATCCAAGCATTGAAGCGCCAATGCCAGAAGATATGCAACAAGTGATCAATGAATTGAGAAAACAGAAATGAGTCAAAATATCGAACTGGTGATTTTTGACTGGGATGGCACTTTATTCGATTCGGTTGGACAAATCGTAGCAAGTCTGCAATATGCAGCACAGCAATTTGAGCAACCTTTAACGGATGATGCCGCAAAAAGTATCATTGGCTTGGGTTTGCCCGAAGTCATGCAAATCTTATTTCCGCAGGTTCCAGATTTGCAGCAAGATATTTTGCAATGTTATGCAGATCATTATGTTGCAAATTCAAAAGGCGATGCATGGTTTAGTGGTGTGGCAGAGTTGTTGGCTGACTTAAAACAACAAGGGATCAAGCTTGCAGTTGCGACGGGTAAAAGTCGTAAAGGTTTAGATCGTGTATTAAGTCAAACCAATAGTCATCAGATTTTTGATACTACTCGTGCAGCCAGTGAAACCAAGTCTAAACCTGATCCATTGATGTTGCAGGAGATTCTTGCTGAGTTGGATGTAGCAGTTGAATGCGCCATTATGGTGGGGGATACCAGTTACGATTTAGAAATGGCAGAAAATCTGAATATGCAACGTATTGGCGTCAGCTATGGGGTGCATAGTATTGAAACTTTGCAACAATACCAGCCTTTAACGATTGCTCATAATGTGCAGGATTTACATGCTTATTTGCAAACAATCTTAGAACGTGCAGCGATTAGTGAAAGTTAAGCGATTCACATTATTTGCAAAGATAAGATGGTGAGAAAGCTGATTTTCTCATCATCCATAATACAATAGGGATAGCATGAGTCGTGCTATTCGATTACTGAATTTATTACAATTACTTCGACAATATCGTTCTCCAGTCACCGCACAAGTCGTTTTGGCTGAGCGTTTGCAGATCAGTCAGCGTAGCGTTTAACGTATGGTTAGCTGTCAATCAAATATTGGTTGAGCAAGTCAGAGTGTCGATTCGATCTCAAGTTAAAATTTTCTTTGATTATGTTGATGAACAGCAACGTACCAGTGCGAGAACAGTTTAGCCGTTTGCGCTTGGTTATTTTAATGACAAGATTGTGCTCGCTGCTTGGTGTGAATTACGTAATGATTTCCGAAATTTTCGACTTGATCGTATGCAAAATCTAAGTTTAAGCCAAGAACTTTATCCACAATTCAAACAACAACTTTTTCAACAATGGTGGGCTCAGGAAGTATGCCGTTCGACTACTGAGAAAAACTGACAATGTGAACGATTAAATTTTAATAACACCAATAAACACGGAAATATAAAAAATGGCACTTACATTTTATACAAATACTCAGTCTCGAGGTGTGGTTGTTGATTGGTTGCTCATTGAACTGGGGGTTGCCTGTGAGCGAATAGAAGCAGCATCGACCAACAAAATGTTGGGTGTAGAGATAAAATCTGATTAGAAAATATAAAACAGCGTGAAAGTTATCAAAAATTTGTGGCGTTTTTTAGTGAGCAAGCCTAAGTAGACAAACTCAAAGCTAGTTTAAATCGGCTTTTTTCTTAGCTTGCATAAAGTGCTAACTGTTCTAGTTCGAAAACTTGTCTAATTTCTTCCAAAAATTGTTCTGCTGCTTGGCTTGGTGAGATGCGATGGAAACTCATAAATACATCGAGACTCGGCAGAGGGTGGTTTAATGGGCGAACAGCGATTTGATCCGTCGCAAGTGCTTGCATATAAGAAGGTAAAATCGCGCAACTCAAACCACTATGTACTGCTTGAATACATTCAGCGATCGTGTTGGTTTCGTGGACCGATTTAAATTTAATTTGATGCTGATCTCTGTATTTCAGAATCGTTTGAGCCAATGGTTGAGAAAGTTTATGTGATAGGATGGTCAGTTCCAATCCATTCAGTTGTTCAATATTTAACGCATTAAACTCCACTAAAGGATGCTGTTTCGGCAAGATAAAAATTAACGGTTCTTTCAAAACCAATTGACTGGCAAAATATTCATTTTGAAAGTCTTGATTAATAAAAATAATGTCTAAATCACCTTTTTTTAATTCTGCGATTTGATCACTTTCTTTTAAGTTTAAGGTGTTGATTTGCAGTTTAGGAGTTTTTACACGTAACCTAGGGAAAATATAGGGAAAAATTCTAATTTCAGCAGAAGGTACAAATCCGATTCTTAGGCATTGTACTTTTGCTGCCGCAACTTGTCGCGCCATAGTAATGGCTTTGTCCGCTTGGGTTAAGGTTAAGCGTGCTTGTTCTAAAAAAACGAGACCTTCCTCAGTCAATTCAACTTTACGTTTGGTGCGATAAAATAATTGAACACCAATATCATCCTCTAAATCTTTGATTTGTTGGCTTAAAGAGGGTTGGGCTGTATGCAGTTTTACCGCAGCCTTACTGAAGCTTAATTCCTCGGCAACAGTAATAAAGTAACGTAAATGGCGTAATTCCATTAGACTGATCCAAATATGTCTTACTATTATTGTAAAGTATGAGTGTTAGAAAGTACTTCTCGGTCTGCATTATATAATAGCTGTTTTTGTAAACAATATACTTTCTCTTAAAATATAAAAAATGTATTAGAGACATAAAAAAACTATATAAGCTATATAGTGGAAAAGTTTGATATGTACCCTAAAATTGTATTGACTCGACTGGATAAAATCAGCATAACTAACAAGCTTATGTTAGGATCAAGTTCGATTGTTTAGAGGCAGTTAAACCCTCTAAAAAATCATACAATTAGATTGATTTTAAAAGTTAGAGTAAAGGACTGCTCATTATCCCAATTCTATCGGAATTTTGTGCGATTCAATTCCAGCAAAGAAGAAGTACATGAAAGATAAGCCGACATTAACCTATCAATTGCCGACCCAATCTTGCTTGAGCCATACTTGGGGGAAACCTCCATTTCCACATGAGCCTTCCGATCATTGTGGTATTGATCGTTTTTATAATTTAGAAAAACCGCTTACACCGTTTGACCGTAAAGGTTTATTTAAATGGCTAGCGACACGAAAATCTTATACTTGGAATGTTGATCGCGCGCATGAAGCTAATTTGCGTAATCAAATGCTTGAGTTACCACAAAATAGACCACACGCAGATTTAAATAATTGGCAGATTTGGTTTGTAGGACATGCAACCGTTCTCATCCAAATAGGCCCTTACAACTTCTTAACCGATCCTGTCTGGTGTGACTATGTGAGCCCAAAGCAAGGTCAAGGCCCGCAACGAGTTTGCCCAGCAGGCATCGCTTTAGAAAAGCTTCCAACGATTCATGCAGTACTACTAAGCCATAATCATTATGACCATATGGACTTGGCAACGTTGGAGTGGCTGCATCAGAAATTTAAAATGCCGATTTATACGGGTTTAGGTAATGGTTACTACTTAGCAAAACATTTACATGTGATTGAAATGGATTGGTGGCAAGAGATTCCTTTTCATGACGAAATCAAGATAGCCTATACCCCAGCACAACATGCTTCTGGACGTGGGGCACGGGATCAAAATAGAGCTTTATGGGGTGGTTTTTCGCTTCTAGCAAAGACAGGACATTGTTTCTTTGCGGGTGATACAGGTTACGCAGGGCACTTCAAACAAATACATGAGCGATATGGTGATGCACGTATTGCACTATTACCCATAGGTGCTTATGAGCCACGAAAGTTAATGCGATATGTGCATATGAATCCACAAGATGCTTTTCACGCGCATTTAGATTTGCATGCGCATCGTTCATTGGCCATTCATTTTCGAACTTTCCAACTTACCGATGAAGACCGCAATGCTCCTGAACATGAGTTACAGCAAGCAATGAAATCTTCATCTAAATTAGTCAATCCATTTTATTGTATTCGTGAAGGACATTTCATTAGGGCTTAGTATGAGTCTTTGCGTTGAGGCACCAGATTGAAATCAGCGAAAGACTCCCTAATGCAATATTCATCACGACGGGATTAAATGCTTGGTAAATTTGATTTGGATAAATGAATAAAATCAAAATAAATAACCCAACTAAACTCAAAATGCTGAGCCAGTGCAAATATTGATGTCTTATAAACAGAAAGAGAATACCAAAAATGACCTCGCCAATCCCTGAAAGCGAGACTAACCATGGTATATACACCTCAGGAATATGTAATTGTTGCCAAACGTATTGTTCACCCTCTACCTGAAAAATTAATTTAGGAATTAAACCTTGATAAATCCAAAGAAATGCAATAATCAGCTGACAGAATTTTAAAATCTGTGCAATTGTAAGTTCAGCATTTCTCATCTTAAAACATCATCCAATAAAAAATGCTGTTTATCACTTGCTTGAATCACATAGCAATCTTCAGTCTTACCAAAAAGTTGATAACGATTAAGGGCAATACGTCGATAAGTAAAGTCACGTACAAATTTTGGAACAAACTTGCCATATCGTAATGTGTTGTAAGGAAAATCAAGGGATTCCATCACGCGTAAGAAAGCCGTTGATTCAGTGAATAATTGTCCCTTCTCAAGTAAGAGCATGGTTTCAAAATGGTCAGTTGGAAAATGATACTTTTTTAAGATCTGTTGCCCCAAATCTGATTGCACAGAAACGAGTTTGAATTGATAACGTAGATCATGCTTGATCATAAAATTTGCCCATGCTGAGCAAAGAACACACACGCCATCGAACAAGATAATATTATGGCTTTGAATCAGTTGATCTAATTGTTTTGACATGATTATTTTTCTATAAGAGATTGCTTTGTACACGACAAAAAAAGACAACTCATTGAAATAATGGCATAATACTTGTTTTCTGACGACGAATATGATGACACATTTCAATGAGTTACATCTCATCTTAAACAAATATCTAAAGTGGAACAA
>NZ_JACAXC010000016.1:0-68475 GCF_013391535.1 Acinetobacter sp. SwsAc4 | reverse complement strand
CCACTTTAGATATTTGTTTAAGATGAGATGTAACTCATTGAAATGTGTCATCATATTCGTCGTCAGAAAACAAGTATTATGCCATTATTTCAATGAGTTGTCTTTTTTTGTCGTGTACAAAGAAAAAATGTATAAATATCAGGTGATGTAATTGCAACTGAACTTGCCTTACTAAAGCTACAGAAATCATTCGGGGCATTCTTAAAGCCAAGCTTATCATCCGCACCATTTGACTCGCAAAGTTGTGGAGAGGCTGTGGCTTTTTCACCATAAAAACCTGTAAAATCTGCACTTTCCGCAGAATATTTACCTGCATTGTCTTTAAATAGTGTCACATATCCCTTGTCAGTAATTACATAATAATTTGTACCATTATTTTGGACATTTGCGCCACAAACTTCTGCAATGGTTGCAGTTGTGCCTTTTGCAATAACTTTTCCTGTCGCTGCATTCAGATTCAAGACCACTGTACCTTTATCACTGTAATCACCGCTATAGCTCGTCAAATCACTGAGTTTGCCTACAGGTAGTTTCTTGCTGGCACAGGTTTCTGTTACTGGAGCAGGAGTTACAGGAACGAAATCAGGAACTGCTGCCACATCTCCTGCTTTTACTTTCTGAATCAGGGCAGCGTAGTCTTTAATTGTTGCTTGATTGGCAGCCAATGACGCTGCAAAGGCATCCAGAGCCTTATCAAATGCATCATCAATTGCAAATTT
Source organism: Acinetobacter sp. SwsAc4 (assembly GCF_013391535.1). Taxonomy (NCBI): domain Bacteria; kingdom Pseudomonadati; phylum Pseudomonadota; class Gammaproteobacteria; order Moraxellales; family Moraxellaceae; genus Acinetobacter; species Acinetobacter sp. SwsAc4. The sequence continues at coordinate 67,756 of NZ_JACAXC010000016.1, read as the reverse complement.
AGTTGTTAATAGGTCAAAGTTTTCTGGTAATACATAACCATCTGCTTTGAGTTGCTTGGTTAAATTATCTACCGCAGTTTTCAGTGTGGTTTCTAAAATCGGTTGATAGGTTTTGTACCAGTCACTTGGCGTTTGTGAGCTTGCCAAAGCCAGAGCAAGATCAGTAAATGGTGTAATATTGACATTACCCGCTTTTGCAGCATAACCATGCAAGGTTTGGGTATCTGATGCTTTCACTTCCAATGCACAAGGTAGTTTAGTGCTATCCACCTGCCCTGACCATTCCCCCTGTTCATTGGTTTTAACCTCATTTTTAAACCCAGTGCCATCTTTACAACTCGCTGTGACACTGGCATTTTTAATCGCTGCCCCAACAGCTGCTGTTCCAGCTAAATTACTGTAGGTTGTGGTCGGTGTTGGTGATGTATTACTGTGCTGATCATCGTCATCATGACATGCTGTCAGTAACACACTGGCAGCAATACAAGCACTCAATAAACTTTTTTTTAACATACGAACCCCATTCATTATTTCATCCCTTTCGTGATGACAGTAACGTTTTTAGGGTTTTCTGTGTATCCCCAGTTCAGGGGGGATAGCCTAAAATCTATTTTGACTTCAAAAACTTGCTTACAATGTGAATATTCAATCAGTTGTGATACTTCTTCATACACGCTAAGGTATAGGCTGTATTTATATCATTATGAGTTATTGCCATGTCACCTCATCCTTTCATATGCATTTAAAAGGAAAATCTTGCAGTTCTATGATGTCAGATATGAAAGTCAAAATTGACGACTGTTATTTCTATCCTGATGTACTGGTTGATTGTTCAGATTTAGCAGATGACAGTGTTTTTACAGAAACACCGACCATTATTGTTGAGGTATTGTCTAAATCCACGCGCCAGATTGAGCGTGTGATCAAACGTGAAAAGTATCTACAGATTCCGACCCTACAAGAATATATCCTGATTGAACAGGGTATTGCCGAGATTGAAGTGGTATGTCGTAGTCAAAACTGGCAATCTCATTTCTACTATTTGGGAGATCACATTACACTGAACTCAATTGGTTTAAGCATTTCAGTTGAAGATATTTATGACCGTGTCAAAAATGAAGATGTCGTGACATGGTTAGAGAAGAAAGCCTTAGCAGAACAAAACGTATCAAATTAAACCATATTGCTGTGCCAGCAATGCTGCTTCAGCACGGGATGAAATATGCAGTTTTTGATAAATTGTCTTGATATAGCCATTTATGGTATGGCCAGATAATTTTAATTCGTAGGCGATTTCAGCGACCTGATGTCCTTTTGCAATATAGACAAGCACCTGTTTTTCCCGATTTGTTAAAGTCAGTGACTGTATGGCCTGTTGCTTTTGTTGATTGAGCTGTTCATGTGTTTTGACATAATTGAGCAGTTTCTGCGTCATGCTTGGGGAAAAGGCATGGATTCCAGCAATCAGGTTTTTCAAATGCTGCTGAAATAGAGTTGGTTCAAGGTCTTTCAGCAAGTACCCTTTTGCACCATGACAAATAGCCTCAAACAGATATTGGTCATCTTCAAAAATTGTCACCACCACACTCAAGGTATTGGCAGAATGTTGTGCCAGCCAGTCAATCACCTCTGTTCCCTTTCCATCAGGCAAGGAAAGATCAATCAAGGCCAGATCATAATGTTGTGACAATAATGACTGTTTTGCTTCCTTTACACTATAAACCTGCTGGATACGAATGCCTGCAAAGGTTTCAAGCAACATCTGTTTCATCCATGCATTGACTTCCAGTATATCTTCTAAAATCAATGCCGTTTGAATCATATTTACACCCATCTTATATATTTACATCCATTACTTTTTGCCACAGTCACGATAATGGAAAAATCAACTCTACCCTTGAACCTTGTGTTCCTGGCAGCCTCTGAAAATGCAGGGTTGCCGAAAGTTCAGTTGCACGTTCCCTCAGGTTTTTAAGCCCATTCCCCTCAAGCTGATTAGTTTGACCATCAAATCCAGCACCATCATCACAAATGACTGAAACCAGTTGTGAGTCAAGCAAACTAATGTCAATCGTCACTTTTTGCGCATTGGCATGCTTCATTATATTACTGATGATTTCCCGAAGCATAGAAATATAATGCCTGTATTGTGCATAACTCAAGGTAATGGGTGTGTCTGCAAGGTTTTGTTGCCAATTTAGTTCTATCCCACAACTTTGCAGGCGAGTCGCAACCTCATATTCAAACTCCTGCAAAATCACATTTAACTCAACCCCTGTACCTAACAGACCATTGACGATGGTACGCATTTCAGCAATCGCCTGACGAATGGCCTGCTTGGCTTGATCCACATCTTTCTGGTAGAGACCCGATAATAGTTTTGCCCCCAGATCATCGTGCAAATCTCGGGCGATACGGTGTCTTTCCTCACGCACACCATTGTCATAGGCAACCCGACTCTCTACTGCCTGAGCTAAAAACGGTAATAGATTCTGGATCAGTTGCTGGTCATATTCACTAAACAAACGGCGGCCTTGCTGCGGATAGCTGAGACGCATCGCCGCCAGCCCTGCCACCTGTGGGATATAGAGCACAAGTCCGTTGTCTTCGATTTGGCTATGATTTCTCTGTTCACTTATCTCAAGGTTTAATGGCTGAAACAGGTCATTCAACAAGGCTTTCCACTGTAACTGGCGTTCCTGTTCATTCACCGCAAAACTGACCTGCAAGATTCGTTCAAACAGTTCGCTGTCGGATAACTTTTTGCGTTGTAACAGGCGTGCCTGTAACCAGCCACGGACAGGCAACCAAACCAGACCACAAATCAGGATGGCCAGACTGAGTGACATAAGTGGGCTTAACATCATCACCAGAAAGGCATCCAGCAACACCAGTAAAATCGCTCCTGCCAGCCAGTACAGAATTCCGAATGCCCAACGGTCCAGACTAAATAACTGATAGCGTTTTAAGCCAATCGCAATACCAATGGTCACAAACAGGAAGAAACCGAACGAATAGCCTTGTGACATATTAAGCTGAATATCAAGTAGCTGGGTACTCTGAACCAAAAATACAAATGTGCCGCTACTGACCAGAATCCATAAGGCAAACCAGCGCAATGCTACTTTTGCCCGTGGATCATGTCGGTTTGCCCGCCATTGCCAAACCATACATAAAATTGCGCCCAGCATTTGCAGGGTAACGGGTAAGTCTCCCCCCATGCTTGGTTCAGGCAAAAGAAATAAGGTATCAAGCAACCACCAAACAGAGAAAAATATCGGTATTGCCCACAACCATTGGGTTCTGATCAACTGCTTTGGGTACACCAAGAATAGACTGATTAATGCACAGCCATATAGCAATGCACCACCCGTATTGATTGCGACCAGTACCCGAAATAATTCGGCATTTAAAGCCAGATCACGGGTGCTATAGATGGCTGCGGAAAAGGCGAATACTGGATAGGCTGCATTGAGTAAGGCAAAAACACGGGGGGCGATTTCATTGGGACGCAATGCCCAAATCCAGCAGCCCAGCAAAAATCCAATCGAACTGACGGCAAGCTGAAACCAGAACTCAAAAGGTAAATCTCGAAGCGTTCGTTTAGGCTGAATATTGACAGGATATGGCGTTGAGCTTGAATGATCGCCTGAATGCAAAAATATTTGCTGATGCTGGCTCATCAGTTGATGAACTTGGCTCTGCTTGATAAAAAATTGCTGCATCTCAGGATAGGTTGCAACAAAATGGGGGTCTTCAGTAAAGTCATTTGCGTTTAGCTGTATTCGGTTCTGCCCACCTGCTGCTGAAATTGCAACTGAATCCACATCCTGTAATATTAATCGCTCCCCGTCAAATACCGAAATTTTTTGGCGTTCTTTGACTTCAAAACGTAAATGGCTACTGGGCTGATTTACCGCACAATAGATGACCGCAACAAGGGCCAACGACAACCCTAAAATGGCATAAAACAACCGATCCGCTGGTGTTTTGCGACGCAAAGCCATATATCACCACAATATGAGTATCCTTTCTGTGAACTAATGATAATCCAGAACATGTAAAAAAGGATGCTGAGACAGCATCCTTTCTGACAAAAACAATGTGTTATTCAATGTTTAGCATACTGCTCAAGGTTTCAGATACATTTTTCGATTTCACTTTAGGCTGCAACGCCTTAAGCGCCTGTTGCACCTGACTACGTTGTGGTTCGGCTAAAGTATACCAACGAGACAGTACTTGTAATAAACGCGAACCTAAAATTGGGTTTTTCTCATCCAAATAAGCGGCAAGCTCAATGAAATGATCAACACCAAAGCTCCACGTATTGACTGGATTTGCAGCTAGTCCACCACTCACTGCACGGATACGGTTCGGTGTTCCCAAATCATAATCGGCGTGCTTAGTCAGATACTCAATTGTTTCCGCTGTCGCACATGGATTCGATGCTTGGATGTTAAACCATTGATCTAAAGACAAGGCTTCATCTTTAAAACGCTTATAGAAATCTGCAAGTGCAGCTTGCGCTTGTGGTGCATCATTACAGACCAAAACGCGTAATGCTCCTAAACGTTCAGACATATTGCCTGTTTGTTGATATTGGGTATAAGCCAAATCGAACACAGATTCATCACCTTGACGCGCCAACATATTCAAGGTGATATTTTTCAATGAACGCACGCCCATTGCCAAAGAGAACTCTTTTTGCTGGTCTGGATCTAAGGCCAAATAGGTGTCTTTCCAGAATGAGCCTAAATCACGTGCTAAATGATCTAGCACAGCTTCACGCTTCTCTCGAATCAATTCGGGCTCATAGTCTTGATCAATACGACTGCCTAGATAGTTTTCACTTGGTACATCAAATAAACGTGATGCCAATAACGGATCTTTATTTACTAAGTCAGGCAAGGTATTTTTAATTGCCTGAATATAGGTATCCACCTTATGGTCTTCTAAAAGAATACGTTCCAATAAAGTTTGTGTCGCTTGCCATTGGTTAAAGCCATTGGTTTCATGCTGAATCAAGAAGGCAAGATCATCATTGGAATAATCAAAGACTAAGTTCACAGGGGCAGAAAAATTACGTAATAACGAGGCAACAGGTTGCTCAGTCACCCCTGTAAATTCAATTGTTGCTTCATCTTGATCAAATAAGTACACGCCATCTTTGACCTCATTCACAAACAGATCAGTGCTGTGCAAGGTATATTGCTCACCTGTATTGGCATTAAATAATGCCAGAGCCACAGGAATTGGCACTGCTTTGAGGTTTGGATATTTTGGATGTGCTTTCAAGCTTTGTTTGAAGCTTAAACGGTAAGTCTGTGCAGCAGCATCATATTCACCTCGAGCTTCTAACTTTGGTGTCCCCGGTTGGTTATACCATGTGAGGAAGTTAGAGAGATCAACACCTGAACCTGCACTCAATGCCGCAACCCAGTCTTCAACTGTAACTGCTTGCCCATCATGACGCAGAAAATATTCATCTGTGCCTTTACGGTATTTTTCTTTCCCCAATAAAGTTGCCATCATGCGATTGATTTCAGCACCCTTCTCATACACTGTCGCGGTATAGAAGTTATTGATTTCAACAAAATGGTCTGGACGAGGTGGATGTGATAATGGTCCTGCATCTTCAGGGAATTGATGCGATTTCAATACCGCTACATCATCAATTCGTTGTACGGCCGCTGATTGTAAATCCTCAGAGAAAGACTGATCCCGGAAAACCGTTAAGCCTTCTTTTAAACACAACTGGAACCAGTCACGACAGGTAATTCGGTTGCCTGTCCAATTATGGAAATATTCATGTGCAATTACAGATTGAACTCGCATAATCGCAGCATCAGTGGTGTATTCCTCATCAGCAAGTACACAAGATGTATTAAAGATATTTAAACCTTTATTTTCCATTGCACCCATGTTGAACTGACTGACCGCGACAATCATGTAGTTATCGAGATCATACGGACGACCATAGTGTTCTTCGTCCCAACGCATTGAATGTTTTAGTGCTTCCATCGCGATATGGCATTTTGGAATATCTTTATCGATTGCATAAATTTCAAGAGCAACATCACGGCCTTCTGATGTGGTATAGCGATCTTTCAGTACCGCCAAATCACCAATCACACAGGCAAATAAATAGCTTGGCTTTTTGGTTGGATCTTGCCAAATCGCAAAATGACGACCTTCCCCAGCTTCACCCGTTTCCAATAAGTTACCATTTGCAAGTAATACTGGATATTTCTTATCGGCTTCGACACGGGTAGTAAACTCAGCAAGCACATCTGGACGATCTGGATAGAAGGTGATTTTACGGAAACCTTCTGGTTCATTTTGGGTAACGAACAAATCACCTGCTTTATATAAGCCTTCAAGTTGCGTATTTGATTCAGGATGGATAATCACCTGAGTTTGAACAATGACCTGATCTGGTGCATCAGTGATCACCAATTGTTCAGTATCCAAATGATATTGTTCAGCGCTAAGGGTTTGCCCATTCAATTGAACCGATTTTAATTCAAGATCACGACCTAACAGAACCAATTCGCCTGCAGTCTGACGCTTCATCACCAGTGTAGAATCGACAATCGTATGATCATCATAAACTTGAATATTTAAATTAATTGATTCAACCAAGAATGATGGCTTTTGATAATCTTTTAAATAAATCGTTTGATTTGCTTGTACAGGAGGCTGTGCCGCAATATTCATCAGTATTCCTTATCGTTCATCATGTCGGATGGTCTTGTTATCAAGACTTCTTGATTAGTCGATCATACGCCAACTTACAAAAGCTGTCTTTAAGCCCATATCTTAGTTTCAAGTATTTTTATTGGGGTTTAGTTCAGTAATTTTCAAATTAATTGATTAAAATGGAATTCTGTTTAGAAAGAATAACAACAGTTATTTCTAATTTTAAATAAAAGCTACAAAAATAACCAAATTCCAAGGTTTGAATTACATTTTTTTTATGCGCTTTACATTTTGTGCACGGTTATTGCTTAAGTTTATATGCCAATGTAGGTAATACAATCAAACAAGCGAGGGTTAAGACGATGGAATTAAAAGCACACTTATATCGTTTAGAAAATATTAAAGCGATCCATGATCTTGCAAAAGCAGGTGTGGATCATCATGTCATTTCCGTTTTTTTAACAGCAGAAGGAATCGAACTCAGCAGCTTAGAAGTAACGAATATCGTGAATACCTATGATGAACTTGGAAAAGAAAAATTACCAAGTAAAAAAGTCCAAGCACTTATCAACGCCAAAAAAATCGGTCAGGAGGACGAAAACTTACCATGCCCTGTTTAGTTTACCCAATAAAAAACCTCGAATCTGAAATTCGAGGTTTTAGTCAAATTAAAACTAAGGATTTGGGCTATCAGTACGAATCCACACTTGTGTACGACCTAGTGCAGAAATACCTACATATCCACGCAGACGTAAACGTTTACCGTCAGCACTTAAGTTCGCCTTGCCTTTATAGATTTTGCCGCTTTTTGCTTCTAAAACCTTTCCGTCAACATAAGCATTTCGCTTATCGGGATCTTCCTTAAATCCAGACAAAATTTCCAAACCCAAAAGTGGCTGATTGGTATAAGGCGGAGGACATTTTGTACAATGGGTTAATGCCACACCACCAGGAACAGGGTAACGATAAAGAATTTTTCCATGAAACGTCCCATCGGCAGCTTTCCTGATTTCTACAATTGATTGTTGCTCACCAGTTCGATCATCAATACTTTTCCAGTAACCCTCAATCGATGCAGCAAAACTTGTCACGCTTGCAAAAGCAATAGCCAAACCCACGATTCCTTTCATGAGTACACGATTTAACATATTATCTCCATTAAAACTTAAAATAACACTTCATACTTATTCGACTTGATTTAAAATATTATTTATTAAATCCAGTCTATCTTACCCTATACCAGCAGGTTTTTTATAGTTAAATCAGCTTAAATACAACTTAATATTTAGACCCATGTTTAAGGGTTTGCACTGTCTGTACGAAGCCAGACCACGGTGCGGCCCAGTGCAGACACTCCCATATAACCACGCATGCGCAGGCGTTTACCCTCACCACTCACCACAGCCTTACCTTTATAAATTCGCCCAGATGTAGGTTCCAGTACCCGACCATCAATATAAGCATCTGCCTTATTTGGATCTTCCCTAAATCCAGATAGAATCTCTAAACCCAGAATAGGTTTATTTGTATATGGTGCTGGACATTTGGTACAGTTTGTAAGTGCAATTCCATGTGAGTTTGGATAGCGATAAACAATTTTTCCATGATAACGACCATCATTTCCTTTACGGATTTCAACAATTGACAGTTGTTCACCTGTACGTTCTTCAATACTTTTCCAGTAACCTTCGATAGAGGCTGCAAAAGTTGTTAGGCTTGCGCAAGCAATTGAGCATCCCACAATGCCTTTTATGAGCACACGATTTAGCATAATTAATCCCGTCATTTAAAAACTAACCCATTCATCGTTATAGGTTTAATTATTGAAACTTATCACACTTCACTAGAACTTTCACTCTACTGGTGCGTTCTTTTGCTTTAAAAAACTTATCTAACTGATATAATTCATGTAATCAATAACATTATTTTTTAAATACAAAATAGATTCTTCATATTTCTATCAACTTACAAGATTTTTAAGGATTGGCACTCTCAGTCCTAATCCAAACTTGGGTACGACCTAAAGCAGAGATCCCCATATATCCGCGCATGCGTAAACGTTTACCATCAGCACTTAACTGAGCTTTGCCTTTATAAAAATTGCCCGTTTTAGGTTCGAGTATTTTTCCGTCTATAAAATGGTTTGGATTTTTAGGGTCTTCTCGCAAACCTGATGCGATCTGAAGTCCTAAAATAGGTTTGTTTTTGAAAGGCTCAGGGCATTTCGCACAATTGGTTAATACACTACCACCTGGAACAGGGTAACGATATACAATTGTTCCTGTATAAGTATTATCAGGTTTCTTTTTAATTTCTACGATTGAAAGCTGTTCGCCCGTACGGTCATCAATACTTTTCCAAAAGCCTTCAGGTGTCATCGCGAAATTAGCAGTTGCGAATAGGGCAAATGAAATTCCCACGATTCCTTTCATGAGTGAATGTTTTTGCATAATATGCTCTCCCTAAGTGCAAAATAGATCCATCTGATATACATTTTTATTCCAATGTTCTTAGACAGTCAACAAAACGAGTGGATATTTAATTGTTTAAAATCACAATAAATTTTAAGCAATTCATCTATTAAAAAAGAAATGATTACGGGTTCGCACTATCTATGCATATCCAAACCGTATTTCTACCCAAAGCTGAAATTCCAACATAACCGCGCATATTTAAATGCTTACCATCAGCACTTAACTCAGCTTTGCCTTTGTACACTTTTCCAGTTTTGCTCTCTAAGATGAATCCATTAATAAAACTATTTGCTTTATTGGGGCCTTCAACCAAACCAGTTAAAACTTCTAAACCTAAACGTGGCTTTCCTGTATACGGCGGTGGACAGTTAACACAATGTGTACGATCGCCCCTTGCGCATTCGGATAGATATAAACGATTTTTCCGCGATAAGTGTTATTCGCTGCTTTCTTGATTTCAATAATAGTCAGTTGTTCGCCTGTCCGATCATCAATACTGCGCCAATAGCCTTCAATTGTACTGACATCTGATAGAATACTTGTAAAACAAGCAATTAATGCAATAGAGCATTTCAACAATATTGATTATTCATCCTTATCTCTTTCTACTTCTAAAACAAACTTAATAACATCTTTGAAATTTACCATATTTTAAAAAATGGATAAGCAACCTGCTTAGCTTTTATATAAAATTCAGTGGATTAAATCTCAATACAAAACCACTTTTTCAGTGCAAATAATCTTTTTCTCACTCCGAGCACGAGCAATGTATAATCCTTTCATTTCGTGGTTATATAGGTTTATTGTCAATGGATTTACAGATTCTGCAAAAGCAGTTAGATGAAAGTAGCCATTGTCCATTGTGCCAAGCATCCATGTTCTGGATTGAAGCTGAGCAATACTCACAAGAATTCCAATTTCATGAATGTAGTCATTGCCAACATCGTGTATTTAAAAGTGACAGCAAGCTGAATTGCCATTGTGCTCAATGCACCGCTCAGCGCAAAAAACAAACTCAACAAACCATTTTACAAGAACAACGTAAATACAAAGTCAAAGATGAAGTGATTTATAGCCTGAATCAACTCAGCTTTATGCATAAATTATTTTTACTAAGTTTGTTGGACAGTTATGCTCGTGAAGATGTACAGCATGATGAATTCATCCACTGGAAGAACATTAAATATCATGATTTCACCCCCAATTATTTATTTCAAAATCAACTCGTTCAAGAGTTACTCAAATTAGGCATCTTTAAATCACAAGATTCGAGCCTAGAACCAGAACATTTTTATCTTAATCTTCGGCTTGATGGTTATTCTGATCCGAGTTTGTTTAGTGTAACCCAACAATTGCGCCATTGGTTTTATGAGAATCTAAGTTTAGGTATTCCCTTCAAAACAACAGATGAAGTTAAAGATGCTTTGTATTTGATTCTTTATCAAGAAATCGTCCAGTTCATGCAGTTTTATTGTAGAACTTGGGGAATTCAAATTGCAGGCAATCGCTCCTTTCAGGCCTTTTGCTATCGCTTGATGGAAGGACTCGCAGTGGGTCAAATTTTTTACTTAATCCAAACTGCGTTAGAGTATCTCTATAAGCAAAACGCATTGCAGCCAAGAAACGATAAATTTATTAATACCAACTTACTCAAAAAGACATTAGCACAATATCGTGAACGCGCTTTGGCTGAACGTTGGGAAACCACGACATTACCTCGCCCATACACCATTCCATTTAGTAAAATGAGCGAAGTATTATTATTTAAATTCTTGGGTTATGACGAAAGTGTTTTTATTCAACCTGTCTGGAAATCTTGGCGCAAGATTGAAGCTCGTTTAAATTTTTACGCAGTAAAGCGTTGCATGTATTGCGGTTCAAATGATCTTGTAGTCGATTATGATGCTACAGACTATGTCTCATTGATTTGTCGTCGATGTAAGCATCAAGACCACTACTTTACGCGTTAAACTATTATTTTTGTAAATTTTTAAGGGGTGATGAATGTCACAAAAACAACAACTGATTGAACAAGTGATTGAACAAGTGATTGAAGCTTGGCAAGCTCTTCAGCAAGAAGCCCCATTGGTACAATGTATTACCAATAGTGTCGCCAATAATTACGTCGCAAATATCTTACTTGCAGCTGGTGCATCGCCCGCAATGATCGACAATCCATTTGAAGCAGCAGATTTTACAAACATTTGTGCAGCTTTAAGCATCAACATTGGTACACCGACGACTGAACAAACTCAAGCGATGCTCATTTCTGCTGAAACAGCGCAACAGCAACAAAGACCATGGGTACTCGATCCTGTTGGCTATGGAGCAATCCTGAAATGGCGTAGTGAAACTGTCGATCAATTACTCAAGTTTCAACCTACGATTATCCGTGGCAATGCCTCTGAAATCAGCACTTTAGCGGGCAGTCAAGTTCAATCTAAAGGTGTTGATAGCACATTAAATAGCCATGATGTTTATGCTCAAGCAAAAAGCTTGTTACAGCATACTGAGTGTGTTGCGATTTCTGGTGAATCTGACTATATCATTTCCAAACAATTGGATATGGTAATCAAAGTAAATGGTGGTTGCCATTTACAGCCTAAAATTACTGCAACAGGGTGCGCTCTAGGAGCCTTAACCGCCGCTTATCATGCAGTAACGAATTCAACCATTGCGGCGCTCGCTGCACATATTCACTTTGCTATTGCAGGCAAACTGGCATATGACCATGCTCAAACAGTTGGAAGCTTTAATGTCGCTTTTTTAGATTATATTCATATGCTCGATGATAATTTAATTCAGCAATATGTAGACATTGAAATTTTATAATTCAGCTCTGCTTATTCGCAGCGCTTAAACCTTATTTCAGTAACAAATAAATGTCTGTGATCAAATCACATTCATCTACGTCATGAACAAAGTTGTGGTAGTGAAAAAAGACGGGAAAATCCCCTACTTCAAGCGCTGATTATGGTTACCAGTGCTTACACCATATGTATTTTCAGGGATATCCGCCGTGATTGTTCCAGCAATATCAAAACGGAATTCATCACTTAAAGTCTGTTCAGGGTCAGAAAATGGAATACCCTAGGTGCGGCTTTTTGCTATAGCAGATAATCCCGTTTCTTTGCGCCACTGAATAAATTGTGCTGCCGATTCAAATACACGTTCTGGTGCACCGTGATGAGAAATAAATGCAATTTTCTCTTCTGCTCTTTCTACAATATTAACGTTCATCATGATTTCTCTCGGAGGTAATGAAAAAACAAACCTTTCATGCCAAGACGACCAACGCGGCTGTTCTCTAAAAGCACTTGGGGTTTGATCAAATGAACGTTTAAATGCGCGGCTAAATGCTTCAGGGCTATCAAAACCAGACTGTAAAGCAATATCAATAATTTTGGTGTCTGTAGAAAATGTAAGAGGCATTTAAATCCCTTATTCGATAAACAGTAACGCTAAACGGACTTGATCATAAGCCATACGCGGACTTGTAGCTTCCACAATTGGACGTAACTTAATTGAACCATCATCGGTAAAATGCTCAGGATTTTTACGTTTGTGTAAACGTTTATAAATCTTACGAACTTCTTCAACGACTTCATCACCGGGATTGGCAATGGAAATATCTAATCCTTGCTCTTTATGCAATCGCGCGAGATGGTTAATAATCGTTGCAGGCGTTAGCCCTCGCTCATGCGCGATATCTTCAATTTCATAACCATCTTCAAATAAAGCACGTGTTTCCTCTAAAGTCGCTGCTGCATAATTCTGTTTTTCGCCTTTCGAAAGTTTTTTCTCGTTGCGTGCAATTTCAGTTGCATTCAGCGTGCCGCCACAATGACGAATAAAGGCATTATGCTGTGGGGTTAGATCAATATTTTCAAAATTCACTTCTGCTTCGGTCGATAATTCCTGAAAACGGCGGTCTGCTTTAATTGCTAAACTATCCAACTCAAGTGCTTGTTCATTAAACCCAAGCAATTTCAGTCCAGTTAGTGACTTTAATCGAGACAAAGCCACATAACCCTGACCTTTTTCAAAAGTATGCGTTAAATTAATTTCTGCTGCTTCTAAAGTCATACCCTGACTTTTATGAATAGTGATTGCCCATGCCAAACGTAAAGGAATTTGCTGATAACTTGCAATCACCTTGCCTGCTTCATTTTCAATTGACCATGTTTCTGGTTCAACAAGTAATGTCGTTCCATCTGTCAATTTGACTTTTGGTAAAATCCCTTGTTTATCATCTTCCTCAAAACCAATCACTTCACCTAAACTGCCATTGATATAGCCCATATCAAAGTTATTTTTGACAAACATCACTTTGGCATGCTTTTTAAGGGTCAATTCTTCAGGTGCGCGTACCGAGGACTTCAGTGTTTCGATTAATTTTTCATTACCATCTAAAACAGCATTAAATTGATGACTTTCATTCTCAATTTCGTTCAGATGCTGATAATTGATGTTATCCACATCCATATTATGTGTGTATAAACGGGTAAAGGTCTCGCCAATATCGTGCTGACGCGATTGTTGTAATGCGAAAATATGATTCTGCTGAATGCTCTGTGCTCGAATCGCATTTAATATCTGATTTAAAATTTCATCATCCTGACGGTGTTGCTCAGTCAAATAGCAAACTCGGAATTTTGCTTCAACCCACGCTTCAGACATGAAGCAAAATTTATCTCGATTACTTTCATCTTTCTTACCTACTGGTGGTAACTGGAAAAAGTCACCTGCAACAATGACTTGAATTCCACCAAAAGCTTCATCACTTTCTTTGAAGTATTTAAGCACCTGATTGACTAAATTAAGCTGTTTGGCATGCAGCATTGAAATTTCATCAATAATCAAGACTTGGGCATTTTCTAAATGCTCTTTTAAATATTTACGCTCTTTCATACGCTTCAGATCATCATCACTCAAACGATCTTTAATTCCAATCCCTGCCCACGTATGAATGGTCATTCCATTCATATGCGTAGCCGCGATCCCTGTAGAAGCCGTAATCGCAACGGGTACTTTTCGCGCTTTAAGATAGTGAATATATTGATTAAGCGTATAGGTTTTTCCTGCACCCGCGGAACCTGTTAAAAAAACATTTTCCCCAGCTTTAAGTAACTTCAGTGCAGTCTCTTGTTTCATAATTTCTTCAGTCAAAAACAACAGCACATAGCTTAACGATTTTTTTGTAAAAGTAAAAACTCAAACTGATTTTGAGAACTGTTTGTATCTCACTTTTACATTGACATCCAAACATTTTCATTTAATGTGTTTCTTAATTAATTCAGATTAGATATCAAAATGAACATTTCAAATTCACATAAATATCAAACAGATATATTGGGAGAAGATTATCAGCAACTCACTTTAAATTTTGCTGATGATTATGATGGGAAAGTCGTTGCAACATTAGTTCGCAAGAAATCAGCTCAAGCCACCAAGAAAGCAGTTCTATATATTCATGGTTTTTCTGACTATTTTTTCCAAACAGAAATGGCAGAACAATTTAACCAGCATGGTTATGATTTTTATGCTCTCGATCTCAGAAAATATGGTCGCTCAAAATTACCGCATCAAACCCTGTATTACGTGCGGGATTTACGTGAATATGATGCTGAAATTAGCAAGGCACTAGAGATTATTGGTCAGGAAAACCATAATCAGGTATTGCTTGCTGGACATTCAACAGGTGGCTTGATCACAACCTTATATGCAGCACATTATCCTGACCATCGTCTGGTTAAGGCGTTATGGGCAAATAGTCCATTTTATGATTTCTTTAAGAGTATCATTGAGAAAAAAGTGGGCATTCCTTTGCTGAGTGAATTTGGCAAACGCTTCCCAAATGCCAAGTTTCCAAGTGGCTTGAATCCGTGGTATGTACCAAGTTTACATAAAAACTTTCATGGTGAATGGGAGTTCAATCTGGAATGGAAACCTGAATCCACGCCATTTGTACAACTGTGCTTTGTTCATGCCATCCATGAAGCGCAAAAAGAAATCCATAAAGGGATTACACTGAATATTCCAACCCTGATCATGCATTCACATCAATCCAAATACCCTAAAAAATGGGGAATTGATGCCCAGCAAAGTGATGTGATTTTAGATGTCAAAGATATGACACACAATGCAAAGAAAATGAAAGGTGATGTACAAACCTTAGCAATCAAAAATGGCTTACATGATTTAGTCTTATCTGCACCGCCTGTGCGAAAGAAAGTATATGAGGATTTATTTTCTTGGCTTGAACAAAAAATGCCTTAACTAAGCTCTATTTATAGTGATTACACAGATTATGGATACTTCAATTTCTTTGCCTAAAACAGTTTATGCAATTCAACATCTTGCATTTGAAGATTTAGGTTCATTAGAAGATATTTTTTATCAACTCGGTTTCCGTTTTCGTTATTTTGAAGCGGGTGTGGATGATCTTAAACCCGCTTTAAATTATGAAGGTCTTACCATTATCCTTGGTGGACCAATTGGTGTTTATGAAACTGAAGACTACCCTTTTCTTATAGAAGAAATTGAAGGCCTTAAGCAACGCTTGAATGCGAATAAACCAACTATTGGTATTTGTTTAGGCGCACAATTGATCGCACATGCATTAGGTGCAAAAGTCTACGCAGGTCATCAAAAAGAAATTGGTTGGAGCCCATTAGAAATAAAAAATCTTGATCAAAACCCATTATCAGGATTAGAAAATATTCATGTCTTACACTGGCATGGTGATACTTTCGATTTACCATCACAAGCAACTTTACTCGCTAGCTCAGAAATTTATCCAAATCAGGCATTCGCCGTGAGAAATAATATTCTAGCTTTACAATTTCATCTTGAGATAAACCAACACAGTTTTGAGAAATGGCTCATTGGGCATACGTGTGAAATACGGCATGCAGGCTTATCAATTCCTCAGTTACGACAAGCTAATTTAGATTATGCTGAACAATTAGAAAGTAAATGCAGGGCAATTATTGAATTTTTTTTAGAAAAACTTGATGGTTGAATTCATGACTCGAAAACAGTATGTTTATGATAAATTTAGACATACTATTTGCCTAACTTAAATGAGTTATTTAAAAAATAGAATATTACACTTATTGAAATTTTATTACAGAAACAAACATTAAGACCAATAAGTAACGACAGTACTCGCAAGCTATTTTCTAAAAAAGCAATAAAATAACATTATTCATTTACACTCTTTTAGTTGGAATAAAAATATGATCAAGTTAATAAAAAGTTTTCACTCAATTAATACTTATTTATTCATGTCGACGGCTTTACTTATTTCAATGATTATTTATTTCTATCACATAAATCCATAATATAATAGAAAAACCCAATTTAAAATTGGGCTTTTCCATGTCTGAACTAAATTCTTCGAGCTAAAAAGAGTTCAAATTCACCTAAAGGTTATTTCTTCTCTACTTTAAAGCTATCTTTAAGATCAAGAATACGGTTAAACACTGGTTTTTCAGCTTGATGATCATGTTGATCTGCAACAAAATACCCCTCACGTTCAAATTGGAAACGATCTTCAGGCTTTGCCTGAGCTAAAGCAGGTTCAATCACAGCTTGCACAACTTTTAATGATTCAGGATTAAGATTTGCTAAGAAGTCATCATCTGCATCTGGCGCAGCTTCGGTAAATAAACGATCGTAAATACGAATTTCAGCAGGTATACCTTTCGTTGCAGAGACCCAATGAATAACCCCTTTGACTTTACGACCTTCAGGGTTTTTGCCTAATGTTTCAGGATCAATTGAACATTTAAGCTCAATTACTTCACCATTGGTATCCTTGATTACTTCATCACACTTGATCACATAAGCATGGCGTAAACGCACTTCGCCTTCTGGAATCAAACGTTTAAATCCTTTTGGTGCAACCTCTTCAAAGTCTTTACGATCAATATAGATTTCACGAGTTAAAGGGATAATTCGCTCACCCATATCTACGTTTGGATGGCGGGCATGCGTTAGATCTAACTCTTCAGCTAAATTCGTCAGAGTCACTTTAAGTGGATTTAGTACAGCCATTCCACGTGCTGCGGTATTTTCTAATGACTGACGAATACAGAATTCAAGCATTGCTACATCAACAATACCATCCGTTTTAGACACACCTACACGCTTACAGAAATCACGTAAACCTTCTGGAGTAAAACCACGACGACGCATACCAACAACAGTAGGCATACGTGGGTCGTCCCACCCATTCACATAACCACCCTCAACCAATTTACGTAGTTTACGTTTAGAGGTGATCGTATAATCCACATTTAGACGCGATGACTCATACTGACGAGGAACTGCATCAGAGTGAACTTTTTCGATAATCCAGTCATAGAATGGACGATGATCTTGGAACTCTAATGTACATAAAGAATGCGTAATTCCTTCGATAGCATCTGATAATGGATGAGCATAGTCATACATTGGATAAATTTTCCATTTATCCCCTGTTTGATGATGTTCTGAATGTAATACGCGATAAAGGATTGGATCACGCATATGTACATTCGGGCTTGCCATATCAATTTTGGCACGTAAAACCGCCTTGCCCTCGCCCAACTCACCATTACGCATTTGCTCAAAACGCGCCAGATTTTCTTCCACAGTCGCATTACGGTATGGTGAGTTTTTACCTGGCTCCACAAAGCTACCGCGATTCAACTTGATTTCTTCAGGTGTTTGCAAGTCCACATAGGCATCCCCCTGTTCAATTAATTGAACAGCCCACATGTAAAGTTGATCGAAATAACCAGAAGCATAGCGAGGCTCACCATTCCAGTTAAAACCTAACCACTTCACATCATTGGCAATACCATCAACATATTCTTGTTCTTCGGCATCTGGGTTTGTATCGTCAAAACGTAAATTACATAGACCATCAAATTCTTCGGCAATACCAAAGTTCAAACAAATTGCTTTGACATGACCAATATGCAGATAACCATTTGGCTCAGGCGGGAAACGAGTTACAACTTTTTGGGTACGACCTTCTTTTAAATCATCGGTAATCACCTGACGTACAAAGTCCAAGCCTGCCTGTTGTTCTTGCTGCGCGGCATCGACAGAGGCATGAGTATTCGGCGTCGGGGTCTTTGGCAGTTCTGAAACAACATCATTTGGCTTCATAGGGTGTAAATCACTTCTTACAGTTAAAAATGGGAAATAAAAACGCAATCTTTGCTATTTATGAAAGATTTTAACGTTTTTTACTTGCCTTGTAGTTTACAGTTTGCTTATGCTTCTCTCAACCAAAAACCCATGGTCACAAACCCATGTTTAGGAGATTAATGTAATGAGTTTTCCTCAAGTCGAATTAAATACCAACAAAGGTCGTATTGTTCTTGAGCTTAACGCTGAAAAAGCACCAAAAACGGTTGCAAATTTCTTAGAATATGTACGCGACGGTTTCTATGACGGCGTAATTTTCCACCGTGTGATTGATGGTTTTATGATCCAGGGCGGTGGCATGGACGAAAACTTCAAAGAAAAAGCAACTCGTGATTCAATCGAAAACGAAGCAGACAACGGTTTAAGCAATGATGAAGGCACAATTGCTATGGCACGTACGCAAGCTCCTCATTCTGCATCTGCTCAATTCTTTATCAACGTAAAAAATAACTCTTTCTTAAACCACACTGGTAAAACAGCACAAGGTTGGGGTTATGCAGTATTTGGTAAAGTTGTTGAAGGTATGGATGTTGTAGCTGCAATTAAAGGTGTCCGTACTGGTAACCGTGGTTATCATGCTGATGTTCCTTTAGAGAATGTAGTTATCGAATCTGCTAAAATTATCTCTGAATAATTTTATCCAACAGGATTCTTTGTGACTTATCTGTTTATTTCAGATTTACACTTGTCACCTGATCACCCTCGACTCGTTCGAGGGTTTTTGGCTTTATTAAAAGAATATAAAAATAAAAACACTCAACTCTATATTTTAGGTGATTGGTTTAATGCTTGGATTGGTGATGATTATAGTGCCCCATGGCTAGATGAAATTATTACAGCCTTACAAGAATTCACAGCTGCGAATAATCATGTTTATTTCCAAGTTGGAAATCGAGATTTTGTTTTGGGTAAGAAGTTTTTAGCACTATTTAATGCTACGCTTTTACCTGATGTTTATATTCTAGAAATTAATCATAGGAAGTTTCGCCTCGAACATGGCGATGCTTTATGTACCGATGATGTTGCTTATCAACGTTTTCGCAAAGTGATACGTAATCCAATCTTATTGGGCATTCTAAAACGCACACCTTTAAATTTTAGACAAAAACTTGCCAATGGTTTTCGTAAAAAAAGTAGTGAAACTAAACAACTAAAAAGTTATGACATTATGGATGTGAATCTACATGCCGTTGAAAATGCAATTTATCAAGTAGATTTCTTAATCCACGGTCATACCCATCGCCCTGAAATTCACGAAGTTATTAATAAAAAGCGTATTGTCCTTGGTGATTGGCGTGAAGATACGGCTTGGATACTTGAGATAAATGAACAAGAAAACTTTAAGTTAGATTTCAAAAAATGGTCATATTAATCGAGTAATTATGTAGAATATTTTTGACTAACTTATTCACCGTTCGTAAAACTTAAATCTCTATAAAAAATCACATTTAGCTACTTTCGATGTAATTAATATCAAGTAAAATCATTAAAATTTCTAATTGAGTGAAAGACGGATGGATGTTCTAGTTACTGCCAAAACACGCTATGCAACAAAGGCATATAATGCAGAGAAAAAAATTCCACAACAACAATTTGAAAAACTACTCGAAGTTCTGCGTTTTAGCCCTTCTTCAGTAAATATTCAGCCTTGGCACTTTTTAATTGCTGAAACCGATGAGGCGAAACAAAGAATTGCGAAGGCCCTAACTGGTAATTATATTTATAATTCAGCAAAAGTTTTAAATTCTTCGCATACTCTTGTATTTTGTACTCGTACTGATATCAGCGCTGAATACTTAGAACAATTACTACAACAAGATGAACTAAATGGTCGCTTCAAAGATGAAACCGCAAAACAAGGGCAACGAGATACTCGTAAAGGCTATGTTGAGTTTTATCGCAATGAACTTAAAAATCTCTCTGCTTGGATGGAGAATCAAACTTATCTTGCTCTTGGGCAACTACTATTCGCTGCAGGATTAGAAGGAATTGATGCAACCCCAATGGAAGGCTTTGATCGAGATACTATCAATCAAGAATTTGGATTAGCTGAAAAAGGTTTAAAGGCATCCGTTGTTGTTTCTCTAGGTTATCGTAGTGAAAATGACTTTAATGCAAAATTGCCTAAATCGCGACTGCCAGATCAAGTCGTATTCACTCGCTTATAATTTTAATTTAAGGGAGTTAAAGCTCCCTTAATTCATCATTGATTTAGCTAAACACAGCACTGCAAATATTCCAGTAAATAAACCAATCCATGTGTAAGTAGTTAGTTTTTCTTTAAAAAACACTACGCCACTAACTACACCTAACATGACGACAAGAATATTCATTCCAGCAAATACGATTGCAGGTGACTCTTTAAAAATCATATGTGCTTTTACATACAAGGCAATATTCGCGAAATTTACCCCACCAAGAAGTAGACCCATAAATATATTTTTAGGTTGCCAATTTGGTTGCGCAAATGCGAGATAGCCTATTGATAAAATAAATGCAGCTATAAATGTTAAATTTAATGTCAGTGCAAACTGCAGTCCTAAAGTACTGCTATATTTAAGCAATACATCAATTGCAGCATATCCAGCCCAAACACTTAACAGGAAAAGCGCTGATCTTACACTGGTGCCTTTAAGCGATTTCTCAGTCGCCTGTCCAAAAATAATAGCGAACACTGCGATTATTCCAACACCGACACCAATTAATTTTAACTGGCTAAATTGTTCTGAAAATATAAAGTAGGCCGCAAGTAAAGAAAGTACAACTGATAATCTTTGGGCTATTTCAGTTTTAAGAATTCCAGCAAATTGCAATGATTTAGCTAAGCATAAGAAAATGCTAGGGAGTAAAATAGCTAAAAGAAAAATAAGCCACCAAGGAGTATTCTGAATTGAGATATGCGTGATGTCAGTTTTAAACCAATAAAAACATAAGATGCTTGCACTCAAATAATTCCATGCGATCATTTGAAAGACATCAAACCCTTTTGTTTTTAAAAACTTTAATAAAATCGATACCAGTACACTGCAACACGCAGCAGCAAAAATCATTTCCATAATATTTATTCTGACTTTTTAAACACAAAAAAATGCCAGTCTGAAATTAGACTGGCATTTTCTTAACGATCATTATCAATTAACGATTATTTTCGTCTTCTTGACCATCTTCGAATTTAGTTTCGCTGTCGAAGCCACCTTGATGACCACCGAACCCACCTTGACTACCAAAGCCGCCTTGACCACCGAAGCCGCCTTGACCACCGAAGCCACCTTGACCGCCGAAGCCACCTTGACCGCCGAAGCCACCTTGACCACCGAAGCCACCTTGACCGCCGAAACCGCCACCTTGACCACCAAAGCCACCAGCAGCACCTTGACCACCGAAGCCACCAGTCGCACCTTGAGCTGGGAAGCCACCAGTACCTTGAGCACCAGCTGGACGAGGGTTACGCGCAGGAACAACTGTAGAAATAGCGTGTTTGTAAACCATTTGGCTTACAGTGTTCTTTAACAAAACAACATATTGATCAAAAGACTCAATATGCCCCTGCAATTTAATACCGTTCACAAGGAAAATAGAAACTGGAATACGTTCTTTACGGAGAGAATTTAAGAACGGATCTTGTAAAGTTTGACCTTTAGACATTTTTAACTCCAAAAAAAATTTTAAATCAGCGCAAAAAAACTATCTTTATTTTTCAACTAAAAATTATAAAAAGACAGCCTGCGAATTTTGCTTTATCCAAAGAAGTTTCGCAAGTCTTCTTTCGCCTGCTTTATCGTCACGTAAGTTTTAAAATCGTGTGTTTCTTGCAAAGAACGTAACCAAGTGTATTGACGTTTGGCAAGTTGCCGTGTCGCAAATAATGCTTTATTCTCCATTTCTACTTTATTTTTGAGACTTAGGTCACTTTTTAATAAAAAATCTAAAGCTTGACGATAACCCACAGACCGCATGGATGGTAAATTATCACTTAAATCGTATTTTTCAATTAATTCCTCTACTTCATTTAAAAATCCAATACTCCACATTTTGCTTAAACGTTGCTCAATACGTTGATGTAATTCTACCCGATCTGGCATCAATGCGTAATTATGAAATTTGTAACGATAGGGTTGATTTTTAGGCTGCTCTGCCTGTAGTTTTGTTATTGGTTCACCTGTAATTCGGTAAACTTCTAATGCCCTAATAATTCTTTGTTTATCTGAAACTTTGAACTTTTGTCCAGCAATTGGATCAACAGAAACCAATTCATCATAAACAGACTGCCAGCCTTCAAGATCAGCTTTAGCGAGAATTGCATCACGAATACTTTGATCCGCATTCGGTAGATTATCAGCTAATCCTTCAAGTAGTGATTTAAAATATAGCATTGTGCCGCCCACTAAAATTGGTGTTTTGCCACGCGAATGCATGTCATCAATTAATGGGCAAACATCTTCAACAAATTGTGCTGCTGAGTATACATCCAATGGCGTAATAATATCGATTAAGTGATGCGGGTATTGTTGTTGCTCTTCTTTTGTGGGTTTAGCAGTCCCAATATCCATATCTTTATAAACTAAAGCTGAATCCACAGAAATCAATTCGAAATTACCGCGTTCATAGAGTTCGCATGCCAATGCTGTTTTACCACTTGCGGTAGGCCCCATTAAATTGATGACGGGCAATTGATTTGACATGTAAAACTACTCTCCTCGAGCAAATAATTTATCTAATTGATGTAATGGAAATGCGCGCCAAGTTGGACGCCCATGATTACATTGACTGGCAAATTCAGTTTGTTCCATTTGGCGTAATAAAGCATTCATTTCAGAAAGACTGAGTTGTCGATGTGCTCTTACAGCCCCATGACACGCCATACCAGCAAGAAGCTCATCACGTTTTTGTAATAGGCCTCTGGCTTCATCATTCGGGTCAAGATCATTTAATAATTCTGGAATTAAATTACTAAAGTCAGCTTTATGCAAAATAGCAGGCACACCACGCACAATCACTTGATCATCGCCGTATTGATCAATTTCCAACCCCAAACGTTCTAATTGTGGCTGTAAATCTTCAACGCGAGTCGCTTGCATACGAGTAATGGAAACAACTTTAGGAATCAGCAGTTGTTGCGAAGTCCAAAATTCAGGTTTATCCCATGCTGACTTCATCTGCTGCAACAAGATACGTTCATGTGCCGCATGCATATCCACAATGATCAGGCCTTCAGTATTTTGCGCCAAAATATAGATGCCATGCAGTTGTGCGATTGCAATCCCCAAAGGAAACTCATCTACACGTGATGGACCAGGATTATTTCCATCTTCTGTTTCTTCACGTAAAGGCGCTAAATAGCTTTTGAGTGCATTATTTAACTGTGCAGAGCCATTATAACGTGCTTCTTGAGTTGTTGAATTGTACTGTACTGCCTGTGGGCGGCTTTGATTAAACTCAGTGAGTAAATCTGTCGCAACAACAACCTGCTGATTGGGTTGTCGTTCAGGCTCAGCTACTGCTCGATGTAAATTGAATTGTTCTTGGTATTTTGGCTGAGGCTGATAATTAAAATTTTCTGCCTCAGCTTCATCTGTTTTCATCGCTTGTGCTAAATCAGCAGTTGCGGTTTGAAATTGAGACAAGGTTGCTTTGGCATAATGCCGTACAAACTCATGTACTTCACGCTGGTTCAAAAAACGAATTTCATGTTTGGTTGGATGTACATTCACATCGATATTTTCAGGATCAACTTCTAAAAACAATAAATAAGAGGAATGTTGATGACCATGCAAAATTCCTTCATAGGCCATACGTAACGCATGCGAAATGGTTTTGTCTTTGACAATACGACCATTCACATACACATATTGCATGTCAGCCTGTGCTCGTGCGTCGGAAGGATGTCCTAACCAGCCTGACAAACGCATATTGATACTTTCAGCATCGATCCAATAGGCATTTTGAATAAACTGTTGACCTAACAACTGCTGGACACGCTGATAACGTAATTCACCACTATCAGCAATCGGCAAATTTAAACGAATATTATCATTATGTTCGAGTACAAAACGAATTTCAAAATGAGTCAAAGCCAAACGACGGACTATTTCTTCAATATGACCAAATTCTGTACTTGGTTTTTTTAAAAACTTTCGGCGCGCTGGCACATTGAAAAATAAATCTTGTACACGAATATGTGTACCTTTTTGTGCTGCAACAGCCTGTATTTGTTGATGATCAAATGCTGTTCCATTCACTTCAACCTGATAACCCACGCCTTGTTCATCTTGACTACTGGTCAACGTCAAACGTGATACTGCAGCAATCGAAGCTAATGCTTCTCCACGAAAGCCTAAACTAACAATTGCATGCAAGTCTTCCGATGTTTTAATTTTACTTGTCGCATGCCGCATCACCGCCAATGGTAAATCTTCAGGATGAATTCCATGGCCATTATCAATGATTTCAATCAGGGTCGAACCACCTTGCGCTACCCGAATAATAAGTTCGGTTGCGCCAGCATCGATTGCATTTTCTAATAATTCTTTAACAACTGATGATGGACGTTCAATCACCTCACCCGCAGCAATCTGGTTGGCTAAGGCAGCATCAAGGGTATGAATACGACGAGTTGAATCATGCGCCATTCAATTGTTCCTGCAAAGTTTGAGATAAAGATTCGGATTCAGTGGTTAGCGTGACAAAACGAGTTAACTCATCATCTGATTTTTGTATATCAATAACAACATCAGCCTGTGGAATTTCATCACCACCTTTTGATGGCCATTCAAATAAAAATAACCCATTTGGTGTTTCAAGATAATCTCTAATACCCATTAACTCTAATTCATATGGATCATCTAATCGGTATAAATCAAAATGGAAAACTTCTTGACCATTGATGGTGTAAGGCTCAACCAATGTATATGTCGGGCTTTTTACTGAGCCTTGATGCCCCAAACTCTGAAGAAAGTAGCGTGTGAAAGTCGTTTTACCAGCACCAAGATCACCAATCAAATAAATAATGCCTGAACGAATCTGCTGAGATAAGACTTGTGCAAAACGTTGAGTGTCTTGTTCATGATTTAGGGTAAATTTCACTGAATACGACATGGCAAATAAAACAAAATTGGGATGGCAGCTATGATAACATTGCCCTGCTTTAAAGCCTAACTTGTTAATTAATAGCCCTATCAATTAATATACATTTAACATGCAACCTATTTTTAAAAGAGGAACTCATGACACCTAAAACTGTTTCAACAAAAGAAGAACTCAAGTCAGCTAAAGAACAAGGTATTACAGAGATCATTGTTACTGGCAAACTTGCTAATGACCTCAAAAAATCAAAGAAAATTGCCCTTGCTGGTACTGTAACAATTGGGATATTAACAGCAGCATTAGCTGCGACACCATTTACAGGTGGTATAACTGCTTTTGCTGCTGCACCAGTAGCGGCACTAACAGGAGTTGAAATTGTAGCTATTATTGCAGCTGCTTCAATTGGGCTTGCTCTCATTATTGCTGTTTACAAAGAATATGATGAGGTTTCCTATGAAAATGGAAAGTTAGTCCTCCGAAAGAAACAGAAAAATTAGTGCAACATTGTATTGAAGATGAAACTTAACAACAAAAATTTCTCCCCGCCTCTCATCAATGCTGTTAGTGCCAGTAAAGTCTTTTTACCTCAAAATATTTCGGCACCTACCATTTTTGAATATCTTTGCCAACACTTCTCGCATATTCAAGCCAGTGAATGGCAGCAGCGCTTTGCTGATCAGTTAATTTATGCGGCTGATGGTGACATCTTAAGCATAGAAAGTCACTATACGCCCAATAGCCATATTTTTTATTATCGTTTCTTAGCTCAAGAAACTCATGTGCCTTTTCAGCATGAGATTTTATACGAAAATGAACATTTACTCGTGGTTGATAAACCCCACTTTCTTACTATGACCCCAACTGGACAATATGTTCAGGAAACATTATTAGTACGTTTAAAAAAGCAAACTGGATATGAGGATCTGACCCCGATTCATCGACTGGATCGGGAAACGGCAGGCGTGGTTTTATTCAGCAAGAAACCTGAATCGCGCGGAATCTACCAACAACTTTTTGCAGATCGAAAAGTGCAAAAAATCTATCACGCGATTGCAGCTTATCGAGCTGAATTACATTTTCCACAAATATTACAGCTCCATTTAGAAAAAGGTCAGCCGTTTTACACGATGCAAATTAATTCTGAAAAACCTCAGAATTCTGAAACTTTGATAGCGCTTTTAGAACACAATCAACATTACGCAAAATATCAGCTTAAACCCAAGACGGGTAAACAACATCAATTGCGTGTGCACCTTAATTACTTAGGCATTCCAATTTTAAATGATCCGTTTTATCCAGTTGTCGCACATAAAGCCGATGATGACTTTGAACAACCGCTCCAGTTGTTAGCAAAAGAGATTTATTTTATCGATCCCGTTTTAAATCAAGAAATGCATTTCAATTCTAAATTTGAATTGATATTGTAAATACAATGTAATGACAAAATTGCTATTTTTTCACTTCAGAAATATTGAAATTACATTGCAATGGTTTAGAATACATGACGATAATTAAAAATATTTGGTCGTATTCTGTATGCGAAAAACAGAAGTTTATCAAGTTCGCCTTGATTCACAGGAAAAGAAACAAGCTTTTGCTGTTTTTAAGCAGCTAGGTATATCCCCTGCTCAAGCTGTTCGTCTTTTCTTTAAACAAGTTGTGTTGACGAAATCAATTCCTTTTGCGATTGAAAATCAAAACATTAATATGGAACAGTTGCTCAAGCTCCGTAAATCCAAAAATGCAGCAATAAATAATCCTTCAACTGCTATAGATTTGGACGTTGAAGACGATCATGAAGATCTATTTGAAGAATTGAATGCACTGTTAGGTGAAAGTGACAAAACTTAACAATGTTGCATTTATAAACAAGTTTTTATTTTTTAAGCTTAAATTTTTTCGTTATTCTGATAGTCCAAATAAAATTATAAATGCAAGGATGGACAGGAATGATTGTTAAACGAGCAACAAAAGAAGATCTTCACCAACTTGCTGTCTTGTTTGATGAATACCGTCAATTCTATGGTACATCATCCAATATTGAACAATCCTATCGATTTCTAAAACATCGTTTCGAAAATAAAGATAGTGTCATTTTCATTCACGTTAAAGATGATGTGCTCACAGGCTTTGTTTTACTGTACCTTGCTTTTTCATCTGTTTCTTGCGAAACCTATTATATTTTAGATGATGTTTATGTAACCCCATCTTATCGAAAACAAGGATCGGCTAAGCAATTAATTGACACCGCAATCCTTTTTGCTCGCCATGAAAATGCACAAAGAATTAGTCTCGAAACACAAAAAAATAATTATGAGTCTCGCCGTCTTTATGAACAAATGGGATTTATTCAAGATGATGAATTCAAGACCTTTCACTGTTTTTTAAAATAGTTACTCGATATCTAAAGCAATATTTTGACTCAATTGTTTTTGCGAAGATGTAAGATAAATCCATTCACCTTCTGGTAATTCAGGAAGCTCAAGTAATCCTATTTGTTGGCGATGTAAAAGCTCAACTTTATTTCCGACTGCGGCAAGCATACGTTTAACTTGATGGTAGACACCTTGATGAATTGTCATTGCCAATTGATGTGTGGAAAATAGTTGAAGATTGGTTGCGGCATAAATACCTTTTTCATTCCTTAGCTCAACTCCCTGTTCTAAAGCTATTAATTGCTCAGCTGAAATCGGATCGGCAGTCGTTACATGATAAACTTTTGGCACATGCTTACGCGGATTGGTTAAGGCTTGTAAATATTGACCATCATCAGTCAATAACAATAATCCTGTGGTATCTTGGTCTAGTCTTCCCACGCATTGAATACCCCGATGGATCAAAATTTCAGGCAGTAGGCTAAATACACTTTTATGATGCGTTGCCTGATGTGAACATTCATAGCCCTTCGGTTTATTTAAAACAATGTAGAGATGTTCTCGATATTGGTATTCTTCGCCAAATACTTGAAAACAAAGCTGATCCGTATTTATATTCTGTTTAGGGTTTTCACAAACTTGTCCTTCAATCTGCACAGAACCATTTTTAATTATCTGTTGGCAATACTTTCTTGAACCAAAGCCTTGCGATTGCAAAATTTTTTCCAACAGCATAACTATATCCTCATCTCAAACTCAGTCTATTGTACTCGATTCAGCTAGGCATCGTTGCTTACAGCTTACTCATTCTTATTTTTTATAATTTATTCACAATCTGTTCATTTGTAATAGAACATATACAAAACTCTTGCCAAACTCTCTCAATCATCCTATTGCGCTCCATATTTCCACTTAAAAGTCCTGTTACATTTGTCTCAAGCAAAAGAATACTGTCCAAAAGAATGGATAAGGAGTTTCACCATGAAATCGAATATGTGGTTATGTAGCGTCATCTTAGCAACCTCATCAATGATGACTGTTGCACATGCAGATAATACAGCACGTGTTGCAGCAACTTCAGCACTTGGTAGTATTGTTGGTACAGCAGTTGGTAAACAACTTGGCGGTAATACAGGTGCTATGATTGGTTCCGCAATTGGTGGTGCTGGTGGTGCAGCAGCATCAAGCAATAAACGTGATCGCACTGAAGCCGCCATTGGTGGTGGACTAGGTGGTGTTGGTGGTTACACCGTTGGACGTAATGTCGGTGGAACGAGTGGCGGCTATATTGGTGCTGGTTTGGGTGCAGCAGGTGGTGCGGCTTTAGGTCAAAAAGTTGGTCAAGATCGTGAAGAAGACCGCCGCTACGAAAATCGTCGTTCTTACGACGAGCGCCGTTACGACAACCGTCGTTCTTATGATGATCGTAGATACTATAAATCTCGTCATCATTACCGTCATGATAATGGCTATCACCGTGGTTGATATAAAGATTAATCATCAAATCCTAACACTTTCTCTTTTGGCGTCTTCGGGCGCTTTTTTTATTTTATCCAATGCGCAACAAATATCGACAATATTCGATATACAAAACCAAACTTATATCGTATTATTTCGATATATGATTTTGAGAGTTAAAAAATGAAGTCACTACAAGAAATCAAATTTTCAATTTTGGAGTTAGCTCCTGTCAGAGACGATAAAAGTATTGAATTTTCACTTCGTCATGCACTAGAAGTTGCTCAACACGCTGAAAAGCTTGGTTATGAACGTTTCTGGTTAGCTGAACATCACAATATGGATGGAATTGCGAGTTCCGCAACGGCAGTTTTACTAGGATTCATCGCAGCAAATACACACAAAATTCGCTTAGGTTCTGGTGGCATCATGTTACCTAATCATGCACCATTAGTTGTTGCAGAACAATTCGGGACTTTAGCAACACTTTATCCAAATCGTTTTGAACTTGGTTTGGGGCGTGCTCCAGGAACTGATCAAATGACGATGCGTGCATTACGACGCGGGCGTCAAGAAACTGAAGATCAATTTCCTCAGGATGTAATGGAAATTTTGCAATATTTTAAAGAGCCACAACCCAACCAAAAAATTATTGCCACCCCAGGTCAAGGCACTCATGTACCTGTCTGGTTGCTAGGTTCAAGTCTGTTTAGCGCACAGCTTGCTGCAAAGTTGGGACTTCCCTATTCTTTTGCATCACATTTCGCTCCACGCATGTTAGGTCAAGCAATCGAAATTTACCGTGAGAATTTTCAAGCATCTGAATATCTTGATAAACCTTATGTGTCAATGGGCGTACCAACAGTCGTTGCGGCAACTGATGAAGAAGCACAATATTTAGCTACCAGTTCTTATCAGCGTATTTTAAACCTGATTCGGGGGCACAGTCTAAAACTCAAACCGCCAACTGAATCAATACAAGGTCTGGCAAGCAGCGCTGAGCAACTCGCCATCCAGAATTTCTATGCAATGGCTCAAATTGGTTCACAGGAAACTGTCAAAACAGGACTGGAAAAAATTGCCGCGCAATATGATGTAGATGAGTTTATCTTCACCTGTGATATTTACGATACACAAAAACGTCTGGAAAACTTTAGCTTGCTCATGGAGCTAAAAAACCAGTAGGCAATCCTATTTTCGAATAAGCATTGCCTCGTTCCGCAATGCTTATTTCACCACGCCCATGTATTTATTGATAGGAGGTGTTTTTCTTGCCGTAACGTAGATACTTTCCTTGAGGTTTATAGTTTTTATCCAGCAACATAATATCAATATTATTCTTCAAGCTTTTGTCTGTACGGATGTCATCAAGTGTCTCATCCGAGCTTTCATGGTTTTTACAGTCAAAATCGACCTGAATGGCATCAAGCAGTGCTTTAGAGGTTCCCAATCTTATTTCTTCAAAATAAAAAAGCGTAGCCCATCCTCTACGCTTCTCATTTAAAGATACTATTTAGCCAATACGACGTTTTAAACCAGTCAACTGTAAAATACGCGTTGAAATTTCTTCAATCGACATTTCAGTGACGTTCAAATACTTAATACCTTCAGAAATATAAATACCCTCTATGGCACGTAATTCCATTTGGCACTGACTAAAACTTGCATAACGACTATTGGCTTTTCGTTCGCTACGAATAGCGACCAATCGCTCAGCATCAATCATTAGACCAAAGAGCTTATTTTTATGTGCTCGTAGCACAGCAGGTAGACGATTATCATCTAAATCTTCTTCAGTTAAAGGATAGTTCGCAACACGAATTCCAAACTGTAATGATAAATAAATCGAGGTTGGTGTTTTCCCAGATCGAGAAACGCCAACTAAAATCAAGTCAGCTTTATCATAATGACGAGTTCGAGCACCATCATCATTGTCTAATGCAAAATGTACTGCATCAATACGAGCCTTATAAGATTCAGAATCTGTTACAGCATGGGTCTGTCCAACTAAAGTTGTCGGTGGTGTCCCCAACTCTTGCTCAAGTTTACTAATCAATCCCTCGAAAACATCCAAATTTACGGCTTTAGCTGTATTAATAATTTCACGGACATGTGGGTCTACCAATGTGTCAAAAACAAGTGGTAAACATCCATCTCTTGATTGGCATCCATTGATGTCAACCACCACATTCATTGCAGCTTCTTCAGTGGTAATATAAGGCATAATATGAATATCAAAATCGACATTCGGAAATTGCGCAAGTAGTGAATGTCCAAGGGTTTCTGCGGTAATTGCAGTACCATCCGAAATAAAAAATACACTCCGTTTAATTTGTTTACTTTCGGGCATCAAAATTCTCCTTAAACATTTGTCTTAGTGCTCTATAATCTTTATAGTAAACTCATCTAACATGACTGTCGCTTAGTAAAATACTAAATCTAAGCACATTCGTATAATTTCATACCAATGATGGTCATTCATACTGCAAAAAAAGTGGAGTAAATACTTTGGAAGCGCGCGTAATCGGTCTGGAAAAATTAGGGAAACACGATGTCGAACTCGTAGGTGGGAAAAACTCATCTTTGGGTGAAATGATCAGCCATTTATCCAATGCTGGTGTATCGGTACCTGGTGGTTTTGCAACAACTGCAGCTGCCTATCGTGAGTTCTTGGATCAAAGCGGCTTAAATGCTCGAATTCAGGCTGAACTTGAGCAGCTAAATGTTGATGATGTAAACGCACTTATAGAGACAGGTGCTAAAATCCGTAAATGGATCGTTGATACTCCACTTACTGCTAATTTAGAACAAGAAATTCGTGACGCGTTTACAGCACTTTCAAACGGTAATCCAGACATCGCTGTTGCTGTACGTTCTTCTGCGACTGCAGAAGATTTACCTGATGCTTCTTTTGCAGGACAACAAGAAACTTTCTTAAACATTCGCGGAATTGATAACGTTCTTATCGCAATTAAAGAAGTTTTTGCTTCGCTTTATAATGACCGTGCCATCGCTTACCGTGTACACCAAGGTTTTGAACACAGTGTTGTTGCCCTATCTGCGGGTGTACAACGTATGGTTCGTTCAGAGACTGGTGCTGCAGGTGTAATGTTTACGCTTGACACAGAATCTGGTTTCCGTGATGTGGTATTTATTACTGCATCATACGGTCTGGGTGAAATGGTTGTTCAGGGAGCTGTTAACCCTGACGAATTCTATTTGTCAAAACCATTGTTAAATGCAGGTAAACACTCAGTTTTACGCCGCAATCTCGGTTCTAAACACCAAAAAATGATTTATGGTGAAGAAGGCGCTGCAGGTAAATCCGTTGTTGTGGTTGATGTAGAAAAACCAGAGCGTCAACAATTCGCATTAAATGATCATGAATTACATGAACTTGCTAAACAAGCATTGATTATTGAACAACATTACGGTTCGCCAATGGACATCGAATGGGCGAAAGATGGTGATGATGGTCAAATCTACATCGTTCAAGCACGTCCTGAAACTGTTAAAAGCCGTCAAAATGTCGGCACAATGGAACGTTACCTATTAAAACAACGTGGTACAGTTATTTGTGAAGGTCGTTCAATTGGTCAACGTATCGGTTCGGGCAAAGTTCGTGTCGTAACTTCGATTAAAGAAATGGATAAAGTACAAGACGGTGATGTACTTGTATCAGACATGACTGACCCAGATTGGGAGCCAGTCATGAAACGCGCCGCAGCGATTGTGACCAATCGTGGTGGCCGTACTTGTCACGCTGCAATCATTGCACGTGAGTTAGGTGTACCAGCAATCGTAGGTTGTGGTAATGCAACAGAAGTATTAACCGATGGTCAAGAAGTCACTGTTTCGTGTGCTGAAGGTGATACAGGCTTTATCTATGAAGGCGCATTAGATTTTGAGGTGCAACGTAACTCAATTCACTCAATGCCAAAACTTCCATTTAAGATTATGATGAATGTTGGTAATCCAGACCGTGCATTCGACTTTGCTCAAATTCCAAATGAAGGGATTGGTCTTGCACGTCTTGAATTCATCATTAACCGTATGATCGGTGTACATCCTAAAGCGCTTCTCAATATTGACAGCCTACCACGTGAAACGCGTGCTGCTGTAATGACACGTACATCAGGTTATTCTTCGCCAATCGAATTCTATGTAGAAAAATTAGTTGAAGGTATTTCAACACTTGCAGCTGCATTTGCGGAAAAACCAGTCATCGTTCGTATGTCTGACTTTAAGTCAAATGAATATGCAAACTTAATCGGCGGTAAATTATACGAGCCAGAAGAAGAAAACCCGATGTTGGGTTTCCGAGGTGCAAGTCGTTACGTATCTGACAACTTCCGTGACTGTTTTGAGCTTGAGTGCCGTGCTTTGAAGAAAGCCCGTGATGAAATGGGTTTAACCAATATTCAAATCATGATTCCATTCGTGCGTACAGTGTCTGAAGCAAAACGTGTGATTGAGTTGCTTGCTCAAAATGGTTTAAAACGTGGTGAAAATGGCCTCAAAATCATTATGATGTGTGAGCTTCCAACCAATGCTTTATTGGCTGAACAGTTCCTTGAACATTTTGATGGTTTCTCAATTGGTTCAAATGACTTAACACAATTAACACTTGGTCTTGACCGTGATTCTGGTATCGTATCTCACTTATTTGATGAGCGTGATCCAGCGGTTAAAGCCCTTCTTTCTATGGCAATTCATGCATGCCGTAAAGCAGGAAAATACGTTGGTATTTGTGGTCAAGGTCCTTCAGACCACCCTGACCTTGCTAAATGGCTCATGGAACAAGGTATTGAATCTGTGTCACTTAACCCTGACTCAGTGCTTGATACTTGGTTCTTCCTTGCTGAAGAACAAATCAAGAAAGCCTAGTCTTTTAAAAAAAAGACCCTTTCGTAGGGTCTTTTTTCATCTTTAGTCATTGAGAATTTTTAATTATGCAAATTTACTTGGCTCGTAATAACCAACAAGCTGGACCTTATAGTTTAGACCAATTGAACCAAATGCTGTCTAGCCAACAAGTATTACTTACAGACTTGGTTTGGCACGAAGGTATGAGTGAATGGAAAACTCTTGGCGAACTCACTCAAGGAAAACTTGTCTACGAACCTGTAGGTTATTCATCATTCAATCATCAAATTAACAATCAAACTGAGCAGTCAACTTTTAAAATTAAAGTTGAACAAAAAACATTTGAACTCGCCTCATTTCATTCTCGTGCACTCGCTAAGGTGATTGACTTAACTCTTTGGCTTCCGATGGCTGCTATACCATCTTTTTTCTTTAACGAAAGCCAGTACACAGAATTATTTAAAATTCAAAAGCAATTACAAGCAAGCCAAGTCGCTTCAAGTGAAGCAGTTGAGTTGCAACATCAACTTATGCAGCTTATTCCAAATGAAGCATGGATGAGTATTTTTGTTTATTTGATCCTAATGCTGATGCTGCAAGCTTTTTTAATTGCGAAGTCTGGACAAAGCATTGGTAAAAAAACAACCAAAATTAAAATCGTAGATGCTGAAACACATACGGCAGTCAATACGATTAGAGCTTTTTGGTTGAGAAGTGCTTTATTTATCATTCTGAATTTATTGTTTATGCCATTTATTACCATTATCGACTATGCTTTCTTTGCATTTAATAAAAATCGCCAAACTTTGCACGATAAATTGGCAAAAACTAAGGTCGTAAAGCAATAATTTTTAATTAACTAAGCAAAAGAGGATTTATTCCTCTTTTTTGCTCTATAAAATTGATATTTATAGAAAAAATACACATTTCAACAACAATTCCTACAAAATAAATCGAGTTTTAAAACAAGTATTTCAGACTACTTTATCAGTAGCTTAGTTTTTCAATATGAGGCATAATGCCCTACAACGTAGCGGTGTCGCATGATTGCCAAGCAATTCACAAAAAATTCTTATCAATCATGCGACACTTTAATCGCTATCCCATAATTTAATTTAGGGAATGGGACTCTTCACCGAGGTTGTAAAATGAGACAAACGATTTTAGCTGTATTGTCTTTATCAACGATGGCTGCGCTCTTGACAGGGTGTGGCGGTGATATGGTACTTCTAAACTCAAAAGGACCAGTCGGTCAAGGCCAAAGTAGCCTGATGATGACCGCTGTCTATTTAATGCTGTTGGTGGTGATTCCATCAATTATCATGGCATTATGGTTTGGTTGGAAATATCGCGCATCGAATAAAGATGCAGACTATAAACCTACTTGGGCACACTCTACGACAATTGAGATTGTTGTTTGGGGTGTACCTGTCATTATTATCGGTATTTTAGCTTGGTTGGCTTGGTGGGGTTCCCACAAGTACGACCCTTACCGCCCGTTAGAATCAGACAAAGCACCTTTAACAATTCAAGCCATCGCTGAGCAGTTTAAATGGGTCTTTATCTATCCTGAGCAAGAAATTGCAACGGTAAACGAAATACGCTTCCCAGAAAAAATACCTGTCAATTTTAAGATTACTTCTAACTTCACAATGAACTCATTCTTCATTCCACAGTTAGGTGGTCAAGTCTATGCCATGGCAGGCATGCAAACCCAGTTGAACTTACTGGCAAATGATCCTGGTGTATTCCGAGGTATTTCAGCAAACTATTCAGGCTACGGTTTCTCTCAAATGCGTTTCAAGGCGCATAGTGTCACCGAGTCAGAATTTGCACAATGGGTAGAAGCTGTTAAAGCGGGTAATGGTACAAGTATCAATCCTGAAGCCATTCAAAAAGGTACGCTTGATCAAGCTGAGTTCGCAACGCTTAAAGATGGTGATCGTTCTAAACACCAGATCGAACACTTAATTGATCGTGCCAAGGCTGCTGGTGATGCAGAAGCGCTTGCCAAAGCTGAAGCGATGAAACCGTTCCCAACCAAGCCTCACCCTGTGACCTATTACTCTTCAGTTGAGCCGAAATTGTTTGAAACAATCATCAACCATTACATGAGTAATTTTCACGGCGCTGACCACTCTGCTGGACATGCGACAGCAGAAACTCATGTTGCAGCAGAACATGCTGCTCGAGGGGAATAAGACATGGATATGATTTTTGGTAAACTGGGTTGGGACTCTATTCCAACAGAGCCAATCGTACTCGTCACCATGGTCATGATGGCACTTGGTGGCATTGCAGTTCTAGGCGGTATTACCTATTTCAAAAAATGGGGATATTTGTGGAATGAATGGTTTACCTCTGTAGACCATAAAAAAATTGGTATCATGTATATCCTTATCTCCGTAGTCATGCTTGTGCGTGGTTTCGCCGATGCGATCATGATGCGTTTACAGCTTTTCCTTGCCAAAGGCGGCGGTGAAGGCTATCTACACCCAGACCACTACGATCAAATTTTCACCGCGCACGGTGTGATTATGATCTTCTTCGTGGCAATGGGTCTTGTTGTTGGCTTAATGAACGTCGTTGTACCATTGCAGATCGGTGCGCGTGACGTGGCATTCCCATTATTGAACTCTTTAAGCTTCTGGTTATTCGCTGGTGCTGCTGGTTTGATGATGGCATCACTGGTACTCGGTGAGTTTGCTGCGACTGGTTGGTTAGCTTATCCTCCTCTGTCTGGCATTCAGTACTCTCCTGGTGTGGGTGTTGACTACTATATTTGGGCACTTCAGATTTCGGGTCTCGGTACACTATTAACGGGTGTTAACTTCTTTGTGACCATCATCAAGATGCGTGCACCTGGCATGAAACTAATGGACATGCCAATCTTTACTTGGACTGCCCTTATTACTGTCATTTTAATCATTGCAACATTCCCTGTATTAACAGGTACACTTGCAATGTTGACACTAGACCGTTATTTCGATTTCCATTTCTTCACCAATGAGCTTGGCGGTAGTCCAATGCTTTACGTGAACCTGATCTGGACATGGGGTCACCCAGAAGTATACATCCTAGTATTACCAGCATTTGGTATATATTCAGAAGTCGTAGCAACGTTCTCCCGTAAAGCGTTGTTCGGTTACAAGTCTATGGTGTATGCGACAGTTGCCATTGGTGGACTATCTCTTGTCGTATGGCTTCACCACTTCTTCACCATGGGTGCTGGTGCGAACGTGAATGCGTTCTTCGGTATCATGACCATGATTATTGCGATTCCTACAGGTGTGAAAATCTTCTCTTGGTTATTCACCATGTATAAAGGTCGCATTACTTATACTACCCCGATGCTTTGGACACTTGGTTTCCTTGTGACGTTTGGTATCGGTGGTTTAACTGGCGTACTTATGGCTGTTCCACCTGCGGACTTCCTTGTACACAACTCACTCTTCTTGATCGCTCACTTCCATAACGTGATTATTGGTGGTGTGGTCTTTGCAATGTTTGCAGGAATCACATATTACTGGCCAAAAATGTTTGGCTGGAAGCTCAATGAGTTCTGGGGTAAAGCGTCATTCTGGTTCTGGTTCTTTGGTTTCTATTTTGCGTTCATGCCACTCTATATCCTTGGTTTCATGGGTATGACTCGTCGTTTGAATACATATGACAACCCAGAATGGGATCCATACTTAGCAATCGCATTGTTCGGTGCAGTTCTTGTTGCAATTGGTATTGCATGTTTCCTTATGCAAGTTATCGTTGGCTTCCTGCAACGCAAGGACAACATGGACTATACAGGCGATGCCTGGGATGGTCGTACGATTGAATGGGCAACTTCTTCGCCTGCACCATTCTATAACTTTGCACATCTTCCTCAGGCAGATGGTATTGACCGCTTTTGGGTTGATAAAGAAAATGGTGTAGCATACGCTCGCAATACTAAATATGAAGACATTCATATGCCAACCAACCGTGCGGCTGGTTTCGTCATTGCCATGTTCATTACCGTACTTGGTTTTGCACTGATTTGGCATATTTGGTGGCTGGTCGTTGTTTCATTCGTTGCTGCTATCATTAGCTTGATCGTAAGCTCATTCACCAAGAATGTGGACTACTACGTTCCTGCTGCTGAAGTAGAGCGTATTGAAAATGAACGCTATGCGTTACTTGAAAAACACTTGAAGAAGGACTAAAGATATGGCTGAAGTACTTCATCACGACAACCATGGTCATGACGGTCATCATGAACACGATGATACCGACTTAACGGTCTTCGGTTTTTGGACGTACCTGATGAGTGACTTGATTCTTTTCGGATCACTCTTCATTGCGTTCGCCGTACTAAACAGTCATGTTCCACCTGGTACTCCAAGTGCGAAAGATCTTTTTGGTGATTCTTTAGGTTTTGTATTAACCGAAACTTTTGCCCTGTTGATCTCTTCGGTAACATTCGGATTTGCAGTACTTGCATCTTATAAAAAGAATGTCAATCAAGTGATTGCTTGGTTGTTTGTTACTTTCTTATTTGGTGCAACGTTCATTGGGATGGAAATTTATGAATTCCAGCACCTTGTACATGCTGGCCATGGTCCAACTCATAGTGCGTTCTTATCAGCATTCTTTACTTTAGTTGGTACACACGGTATCCACGTAACCTCTGGTTTAGTGTGGATGCTGGTATTGATGTACCAGATCAAGAAGAATGGTTTGACTCTGCCGAATACACGTCGTCTGGCTTGTCTAAGCTTGTTTTGGCACTTCCTTGACATCGTTTGGATCTGTGTATTCAGCGTCGTTTACTTACTGGGAGTTCTCTAATGAGCAGTCATGACCACAATACCTCAGGTGCAGCACACGGCAATACAAAACAGTACACCATTGGTTTTATCCTCTCTATCATTCTCACTATCATTCCATTTGGGATGGTAATGGTGGGTGGTTTTGGGCGCGGTATGCTGGTTACGGTCATTGCAATCACTGCTATTGCTCAGGTTATTGTACAGCTTGTGTATTTCCTGCACATGAACACCTCATCTGAGCAGCGCTGGAACTTGATTGCATTTGTTTATACAATCCTGACCATTGCTGTTCTTTTAATTGGTTCTGTGTGGGTAATGAACTACCTACACTACAACATGATGATCTAAACTGGTCGTCATGTTTAAAAAGTATTTATTCCTGACTAAACCAGGAATTCTCTTCGGTAATTTCATTACCACCTTGGGCGGCTTCTTTTTAGCCGCCCAAGGCTCTATAGACTTCCTCTTATTATTAATTACATTACTTGGAACAACTTTTGTGGTTGCTTCTGGTTGTGTAGTCAATAATGTTATTGATCAAGACATCGATCAGAAAATGCAACGCACAATGAATCGTGCTCTTGTTAAGAAAACAATATCTCCTACTATTGCAATGTTTTATGCTCTTGTATTAGGTGTGATTGGTTTTAGCATGCTCTGGTTCTATGTGAATGCCTATGCATTTTTATTCGCTGTGATTGGTTTTGTGGTTTATGTTGGGTTTTATAGTTTGTGGACAAAACGTACCACAATCCATCAGACCGTAATTGGTAGTATTTCTGGAGCGAGTCCTCCTGTTATTGGTTATACGGCTGTAAGTCATCATTTCGATATGGCTGCTCTTCTCATTTTTATTGCATATGCCTTATGGCAAATGCCGCATTCATGGGCAATTGCGATTTATCGTTTTGAAGATTACAAAAACGCAGGAGTACCAATTTTACCTGTAGCACGCTCTATTCTACGCACGAAAATAGAATCCTTAATTTATGTGATTTTATTTACTATTGCGATGAATGGTTTATATGTTTATGGATATACCAATATTGTATTCTTGGTGATTTGTAATTTACTGTGTGCATACTGGTTCTACATTGGTATTTTAGGTTTTAAAGCTGAAAATGACCAACTTTGGGCAAAACGCTTTTTCTTATTTTCAGTGATTTTGATTACTGTAATTAGTTTAAGTTTCAGTTTTACTTTTAATAGTCCTGCACCCACCTTCCCTATTTTCTAAAAAGATAGAGGAACCTCTATCTTTTTATTCTCTGCTTCAATTGTTATCATTTCGTGCAATAAAAACATTCATACTTTATTGCCTAAATGAAACTTCAAAATATATCGATTTTAAAACCCATTTTTTATACTTTTATCACAGCAATTTCTATTCAAGCTCAAAGTATTTATGCTGGAGCTGAAAATATCTGTGAACCAAATCTACACTTAGATGATCGCGATCTAAATGGTTGCAGTAATTTACCTGTTCTATATCCTTCAAACGATAGTCAAACTAATACTGCCTTATTACTAAGCGATTTGGGTCTAGCTGAAATCGAACCAATGCCTATAGATCAAAACTTATGGGATGCGACTTTTGGTTCTGTGCCATTTGATGCTGCAAATGTATCATTGGCAACGAAGAATAAAATTCAGAATCAGAGAAATGAATTAGCAGTAAAAGACGAAATCATATTTGATGAACGTTGTTACAGTTTTAATTCAGGCAACAATGCTTTTATTGATCAAGTTAAAACCCATAAACTAATTCCAGCAAATGAAAAGCTTGTTCTGATCAACGAACGCAAGAAGATGAATCAATGTGACAATAAAATTGCATTGATCTCTATCGATCCAAATTGGTCAACAACCACGCGTCAATACGCATCTTATTTAAATGCGAGTATTTTGTTTTATAATGCTAACTATTCATCTTCTACGAAAATTTTTACGGTATTAACTTCGGTTGAAGATGCATGGTTGAAAGAAACAGCTCTATATATGTTGATTCGGACGACACTCAATTCAGCTTATGCAACAGGTGTTGATCAATACGGTGATGTATACCTTGATAATATTAATCAAAATTTACTAAAACAGTTCTTAAGTCATATCACGAACTATCTAAATGCTTATCCTAATGGTCGTTATGTAGCAAGTGCGCGTGGATTTTTACGTCGTGGTTTTTGGTTATCTAAACGCCAAGATCTTTTAGTCAATGAGATCGTATGGCAAATTCAAAATCCTAAATCTAAATTTTACAATTTAGATATGGGACAACTTCCTGCTGAAATTGATAGACGTATTTTTAGTAGCAATTCATTTGAACTCAAAAATCTCAAGGACCCTTTTTTCTTGACGATATATAATTTAATGAATATGCGTGACTACAAAACTGAACATTACCAACCTATTACGTGGTCTCAACTTAATGCACAAAAAGATTTCTTTAGAACTCAACCTGAATTATTTAACTATTTAAGAGCGATTCATTTATTTTTTATTCAGAATAAACCCCAAGATGCTTTAAATTATTTGCCAAAGTCAAATACTAAAAATAATAATTATTTACAACTGAGCCAAACTTTTTTAAAAGGTCAAATATTGGAAAAACTCGGTCAAAACCAAACTGCTGAAGAATATTGGCGTCAGCAACTTGTACAAGCCAAAGACAGCTATCAACGCGGTTTATTTGAAACAGCATTATCCAATCATTTGGCAATAAAACAGGACTATTCAGCATTTATAGGAAAAAAAGCTCAAATTACTCAGCCGAACCTACAGAGAAATTTTATTACTCAAATCGCAAATACAAACAGTTTGCAAAAAATTATTCAATCTGATCAAAGCAACATAGATCAAAAACAAGCTGCGATCTACACCCTTCTAAGTAAAAGCTTAGTACATCAACAATTCGAATTGTTTAAACAAAGCTATGCTTTTATGCCCAAAAATCCCATGCAATATCAAGGTTATAACAGTGACAATGAACAATTGAAGAATAAGCCAGATTTTTCTAATTTCATTTGGAATGGAGCAAACATTACACCACAACTAAAATGCTCAAATTTAGAGACTTTAGTTAATCAACTGGCTCAGACACCTAAAGATCCATTATTAAATGTTTGCTTAGGTGAATATTTCCGTAGTGAACAAGGTTATTCAGTACAACAGTTGGCTTATGCTGAACAGCAACAATCCAGTTTTTCGGGAAAAATATTTTCCCGTGGTCAGGTATATAAAGACATTCTAAAATCATCTAGTAAAGATGATTTACACGCCTATGCCTTATATCGTTCGATTCAATGTTATGCACCCAGTGGAATCAATGATTGTGGTGATGCAGAAGTGAGTAAGCCAGTTCGTAAACAATGGTATGACCAGATCAAAAGAGACTATCCAAACAGTACTTGGGCAAAATCACTTAAATATTATTGGTAACTTTTAGCCATGAAGTTGCTTAAAACGGTTTTCTGTATTTTTCTGGTTTTTAGCCTGAATGCCTGCCAACCGACACAATCAGCAACTTCAAAAGTTGATGCCAATGATTTTGCTTCTTTCTGGATTTGGGGTGATATTCAGACAGCCCCTTATCTGGTTCATGCAAAGGAACTGTATATTTTACAAGGTGAAATCCGTTATTCCAAATCAAAACAGATTTCAACTTTCACACCGCAAGGCGTATCCATACTGAAATTACCCCATCAAAAAATATGGCTGGTTTTCCGAACCCATCATTTGGCGTGGAATGAACAAAATTACCAAACCATTCTCAATCGATTGGAACACTGGAGAAATCAGGGCAATCAGGTTCAAGGCATTCAAATTGATTTTGATAGTAAAACCAACAGCTTGAAAGACTATGCCATTTTTCTACAAAAACTCAGGCAGAAATTACCCCAACAATATCGGCTCAGTATTACAGGATTACTGGACTGGACCAATTTTAAAGACCAGAACACCTTAACACTTTTTAGGCAAAATATTGATGAACTGGTGATCCAGACTTATCAGGGTACGACCACAATCCCGAATTATCCTGAATATTTAAAACGTATCTCTGCCCTGCGCTTGCCCTATAAAGTTGGGCTGGTACAACATGGAACATGGTTCGGGAATAGTACAAAACAAAAAGATCCTTATTTTAAAGGCTATATCATCTTTTTACTTCGATCTAAAACATGAATTTACTTGCGATTTAAATGAAATGTGTCTAAAATCCCAGCTTCGCAATTTGCGACATAACTTTTTAGTTATGACTCCTTGCTTCTGACTTTTTAGTTGGGGGCTGCTTAAACCGTAAGGAGCTGACAATGCGTCACTACGAAATCGTACTATTGGTACACCCAGACCAAAGCGATCAAGTTGTAGGTATGGTTGAACGCTATATCTCTCAGATCAAAGAAGCTGAAGGTCAAATTCACCGTTTAGAAGATTGGGGCCGTCGCCAATTGGCTTACCCAATCAACAAGATTCACAAAGCACACTACATTCTTATGAATGTTGAATGTGGTCAAACGACTCTTGATGAATTAGAAGAATTGTTCCGTTATAACGATGCAATCATTCGTAACATCATCATCCGTCGTGAACACGCAATTACTGAAGAATCTTTACTTGCTAAGAGTGCTGAAGAGAAACGTGCGCGTAAAGCTCAACGTGAAGAAGCACAACAAGCAATTCAAGAAGCTGAATAAGGAGAACCTCAATGGCACGTTTTTACCGTCGTCGCAAGTTCTGCCGCTTTACAGCTGAGAATGTTGCGTACATCGACTACAAAGATATCGACACTTTAAAACAGTACATCACTGAAAACGGCAAGATTGTTCCTAGCCGTATTACAGGTACTAAAGCTCGTTATCAACGTCAATTAGCGTTAGCTATTAAACAAGCTCGCTATTTGTCTTTGATTCCGTACACTGACAACCATAAGTAAGTGAGGTGAGCTGTGGACGTTATCTTATTACAACGCATTAAGAATCTTGGTAAATTAGGCGACAAAGTATCAGTTAAAGCTGGTTACGGTCGTAACTTCTTGATCCCTCAAGGTAAAGCTGTAGCTGCAACTGAAGCAAATACTGCTGCATTTGAAGCTCGTCGTGCTGAACTTGAGAAACAAGAAGCTGCTATTTTAGCTGCTGCGAATGCACGTGCTGAACAATTGAACGAAGTAAATATCGTTATCACTGCTAAAGCTGGTGATGAAGGTAAACTTTTCGGTTCTATCGGTACTCGTGATATCGCTGACGCTTTAACGAACGCTGGTCTAGCAGTAGATCGTGTAGAAGTTCGTTTACCAAACGGTGCGCTTCGTCACACTGGTGAATTCAACATCGCAATCCAATTGCATCATGATGTTGTTGCTGAAGTTCTCGTTACTATCGTATCTGAGTAATTTCTGCAAAGAAAAGAGCATGTTTTTACATGCTCTTTTTTTATGCCTAAAATTTTATATTTTAGTACACCCTACTTTTCCAGCAATTAAACAATTTTCTTCCAATTAAATTCTCCTGTCTGCGTCCATTTGGATTAAGATAGTCAGTCGTTACAGTTTCATCTTTTTTACTAGGTCTTGTTATGTCACAGGCGAATGCCAATTTTACGAAAAATTCTCCAAACACAGAGAGTAAAGTGAGTGACTCAGGTCAATTAAAAGAATTTCGTACACCACCGCACAATCTCGCAATTGAGCAAGCTGTGCTCGCGGCATTAATGACGGTTGCCGAATCATTTGAACAAGTCAGCGATTTACTTAAAGAAAATGATTTTTATGCAACACGTCATAAATATATTTATCGTGCCATCGAAAAACTAGCGCAA
Organism: Acinetobacter sp. SwsAc4; assembly: GCF_013391535.1. Taxonomy (NCBI): domain Bacteria; kingdom Pseudomonadati; phylum Pseudomonadota; class Gammaproteobacteria; order Moraxellales; family Moraxellaceae; genus Acinetobacter; species Acinetobacter sp. SwsAc4. The sequence goes on along the minus strand of NZ_JACAXC010000016.1, from coordinate 22,978 downwards.
GAAAACTCGCCTTATGATGCTGTATTGGTCAATGATTGGTTACTCAAACAAAACCTGCTTGATGCAATTGGTGGTGAAGAATATTTAATGCAATTGATGGCAGATTCACCTTCAAGCTTTTACAATCTTGAAATCTACGCCAATAAAATTAAAGAATTTTCAACACTACGCGCAATGATTAAAGTCAGTAGTGATATTTTGCAAAATGCTTATGACACCAAAGGTCGCCCTGTCAGTGAAATCCTAGATTTAGCCGAAACCAGTATTTTCTCTTTGGCCGAACAACATAACAACAACAAGAAAGATTCAGGACCAAAATCGATTAGCTCTGTCACTGCTGATGTGATTTCTAAACTCGATGAACTTTCTAAATTAGACGGCAATATTACAGGTTTAACCACAGGTTTCTTAGAGTTAGATAATAAAACCTCAGGTATGCAAGCTGGGGATTTGATTATTGTTGCAGCCCGTCCTTCGATGGGTAAAACCACCTTCGCCATGAACTTAGTTGAAAGTGTACTGCAATACAACCGCTTACCTGCTCTCGTATTCTCAATGGAGATGCCAGCAGACTCGATTGCTATGCGTTTGATCTCAGCAATGGGTAAAGTCCATCAGGGTCATCTACGTTCAGGTAATCTCGATGCAGATGAATGGACCAAAGTCACAGGAACTATTCTTCAATTACAAGAAATGCACCTCTATATCGATGATTCCTCTGCCCTACCACCAACCGAACTTCGTGCGCGTGCGCGACGTATTGCCAAAATGCATGATGGAAAAATCGGCTGTATCATGGTCGACTACTTACAATTAATGAAAGTGCCGGGTATGGGCGATAACCGTGTGGGTGAGATTTCGGAGATTTCTCGAAGCTTAAAAGCACTAGCTAAAGAAATGCAATGCCCTGTCATTGCACTGTCTCAGCTTAACCGTAGTTTGGAGAACAGACCAAATAAACGCCCTGTCATGTCAGACTTACGTGAATCAGGCGCAATCGAGCAAGATGCCGACTTGATCATGTTTATTTATCGTGATGAAGTCTATAACAAAGAGTCTAAAGAAGCTGGTACAGCCGAAATTATTATCGGTAAACAACGTAATGGTCCAATTGGTTCAGTTCGTCTTGCCTTTGAAGGTCAATACACTCGCTTTAGTAACCTTTCACCTGAGTTCTATGCTCAATACGATGACGAGGAATAATCCCTCGGTTATTGATCTGCCTTAAAAACTTTCCATGTCGACCCAAAGGAGAAATCAGGGTGCGCCAAGCAACAGTTTATATTGATAGTGATGCACTACAATATAATTTAAACCGCGTTAAACAACTTGCTCCACATTCACAAATTGTTAGTATGGTCAAAGCAAATGCTTATGGACATGGAGTTAAAGACTGTTTAGCCGCCTTGGATGCCACAGACGCCTTTGGTGTCGCCTGTTTAGAAGAAGCTTTAGAGATCAGGCAACTGGGATATTCTCAACTCATCACTTTGATTGAGGGCATATTTTCAGAAGACGAAATGCAACAAGTAATTGAGTACAAACTCGAATGCCTGATTCATCAAAGTCAACAAGTTGAATGGTTGATTCAGCATAAACAAGCTTATAATGCTTTGGGCTTAAAAGTGTGGGTCAAGCTAAATAGCGGAATGAACCGTTTAGGCTTTAAAGTGACTGAAATTATCGATGTCATTCAACGTTTAAAATCAGAAGGCTTTAGCTGTGTCCTTACTATGCATTTTGCCAATGTAGATGCCGATCACCCTTTAAATGAACAACAAAAGCAGCAATTTCTCCATGTCAAAGAAGCATGTGCCCCTATCTTTGCATCATGCTGTAACTCTGCTGCGATCTATAAATATCCTGAATTGCATTTCGATTTTGTTCGCCCAGGTATCATGCTTTATGGCGCAAGTCCATTTGCTGACAAAAATGTAAATGAACTCGATTTAAAGCCTGTAATGACCTTTAGTGCAGAAATCATTGCGCTTAATCAAATTCAACAAGGCGAATCTGTAGGTTACGGTTCAACGTTTACAGCAACACAGCCTATGAATATTGCCATTGTCTCCATTGGCTATGGTGATGGTTATCCAAGAGCATATATCAAACCAAATTTCGTTGCGATTGATGAACAACTTGTTCCTGTTATTGGTCGTGTCAGTATGGATATGATTGCGATTGACGTTACTCAGGTTAAAGCTGAATTAGGTACTAAAGTAGAACTATGGGGCAAACATCGACTCGTCGATGATGTCGCTGCGGCAAATGGCACGATTGGTTACGAATTATTATGTCGGTTAAGCAATAGACCCATTCGAAAAGTGATTTAAAACAGATAAAAAATCCAAGCCTTTGCTTGGATTTTTTCTTATATGATTACAAACCATAATCAGTCGTAGGCTTTGGTAACTCTTGAAGTCCACGGCGTAAGGTTTCAGACCATTGCTTACTAATCTGAGTAAAATAAGGATCATCTTCTCGGATGCGTTTCCCTTCAGGAATTTTAAAACTATCTTTATGATAAACCAACGCGTCTAAAGGCAATCCGACAGAAACATTAGACCTTAATGTTGAATCAAAAGAGATCAAACTGCAACGTAACGCATCATCTAATGGCATCGTATAGTGCAGTGCACGATCTAAAATTGGCTTTCCATACTTACTTTCACCAATCTGGAAATATGGGGTATCGGTAGTCGCACAGATAAAATTACCTTGTGGATAGACATTATACAATTGCATTTCCTCGCCCTGTATCTGCCCACACACCAAAATACTACACGAGTAGTTCATCTGTTCCTGAGTATCAGTCGTAACATCCTCGAGTACCTTACGCAAAGTCTTTCCAATTAATTCAGCAACTTCAAACATGGTATTTGCGCTATATAAATTTGGCTCTTGATGTAATGCTAAAGCATTTTGTAAATGACCAATAACAGCTTGTGTTGTTGCTAAATTACCTGCTGTTTGCAATGCAATAAAACGCTCACCTTCAACACCAAAGGTATGTAATTTACGAAATACAGAAATATGATCGACCCCTGCATTAGTTCGAGTATCACTAATCAATACCAAACCTTGCTCTAATCTTAATGCACAACAATAGGTCATCTCTTCTTCTCTTACCTTCAACAAGCCAAAACTTGAACCGTAGATATCATACTTTCCACCCCACCTTGCTCACGGATACCTCGAATTGGTGCAACATCTAGATAATCACGACCAACTGCGACATAAATATGATTTTGGGGGGTAAATATCTGGTTACTTACATCGAAACAATACCACTCATTTTCTACAAAAACCTCAGCCCATGCATGACTGGCTAGGTGCGGTTGATTTGCATCATATATATAGCCAGACACATAACGAGCTGGTAAATGTAATCCACGGCACATTGCAATTAAAATATGTGCATGATCTTGACATACACCTTGTCTTGCATGAAATGCATCAATTGCAGCAGTCGTCACTGAGGTGGTCTCAGGCTGGTACTGAACTTGTTGTAAAATTTTCTCAGATAAAAGTATTAAATGCTTACGATCTTTTACTTTGACCACCGCCTGAGCAAAATCAAGCATACTTAGATCGCAACACGTCATCATGGTACGCTGCAAAAAAAGCATTGGAGAAACATCCGTTTCTACATAGCCGAGTTCTGTTGCATATAAATCAACGACACCTTGCGCCATAATGGTCAAGTAGCGATATTCATGTCTCTGAGTTGCAGTGATCCATAAATTATTAAATGCGTCTCTTTGACATGAATATTGCCCAGGCACACTAATATGCCAGTTTTCTATGCTTTGGTGCATAGAACTCTGCGGCATCATTTTAATCGATTGCACACTATTTCGAGCAACTTGCGTATAACGATAGTGCGTTTGATGATTCACCATGAGTTTCATGAGAATGCCTCAAATTGATTTTCTAAGTTATAGGTAAAGGCATAAAACTGATTTAAATTAGGTTGCTCTTTTAAAATCTGCCAATTTGGCTGCAAGTCATCCCAACCTAGTTCAAATAACTGTTCAATAATCGGATCAATCGAAGCTATAACATCCTGAATATTATGTTGAAAACGGAAATGCGTATCAATTTTTTCAATACATTGTCCAACATGAAAGAATAAGAAAACATCGTTTTGTTCTGTTTTTAAAAGAGCACAACACTTCCCTACGACGGCTTGAATCTCTTCACCATCTGATACTGCATTTTTAATTATATGATTCAGCTCAGCATAGGTTTGAGCTGACAGTAAACCACGTAATTCTTGAATATTATCTCGAGCAATCTCAAGCTGGCTCAATAAAGAATAGGGTTGTTGATGATCTAGCATAAAATTATTCAGATTCTCAGCATCATCGATATGTAAACAAAGCGCTTGAGCAAAATCTGCTGCTTGTTCATCATCACAAAATGGCAAATGGCTAGCAACATGACCAATTCTAAATAAATAACGACCTAACCAATAAATATGATGAGCGCTTGAGCTAAGTAAAAGCATAAATTTCCTCCCTTATATATGATCAAAATCCCCAAAGTACGGCACTATGCTAGAGACTTTGGACTAAAACTCTTAAGGAAAGCGTTCAAGAATGCAATGTTTCTACAACCCATGTATCTTTGATACCACCGCCTTGAGAGGAATTAACCACTAAAGAACCCGCTTGCATTGCAACTCGAGTCAGACCTCCTGGCACAATCTCAGTACGATAAGGCGAACTCAAAACGAATGGACGCAAATCGATATGTCGTTCAGCAACCCCTTCAGACGTTAATGTTGGTGCTACAGAAAGTGCCAGAGTGGGTTGTGCAATATACAAATGAGGTGTTTCAATAATTTTTTGTCTAAATAGTTCAATTTGTTGTTGATCTGCTTGTGGTCCAATCAACATCCCATATCCACCCGAACCTTGTGCTTCTTTCACGACCAATTTTTCTAAATTACTAAGTACATAATCCAAGTGTTCTTGATCACGACATTGATATGTCGGAACATTACTTAAAATTGCTGTTTCACCCAAATAAAATTGAATCATTTTATCAACATAAGGATAAATTGATTTATCGTCAGCAACACCTGTACCTGGTGCGTTTGCAATCACAACATTTTTTTGCAAATAAGCCGACATCAACCCTGCAACTCCTAATGTACTATCAGGTCTAAAAGTTAACGGATCAAGAAAGTCATCATCGACACGGCGATAGATCACATCAACTTGCTGACGACCACGAATTGTTTTAACAAAAACTCGATCATTTTCAACAAATAAATCTCGACTCGTGACTAATGGCACATCCATTTCTCGTGCTAAAAATGAATGCTCATAATAAGCACTGTTAAAACGACCCGGTGTTAATACCACAATAAGTGGCTTATCCACATAAGCGTTCTCTTCTAAAATTGCTCTTAATAAAGTTGGGTATTGTTCTATGCCTTGCAAATTGTTACTGATGCACAAATCAGGCATTAGTTTTTGACTAATCTTACGGCTCTCAATCATATAAGATACGCCAGACGGTGTTCTCAAGTTATCTTCAAGTACGAAGAAATCACCCTGACCATCACGAATAATATCAATACCGCTAATTTGTGAATAAACCTTCCCTTTAAGATGATGATTTAACATATGTGGCTGAAATGCTTCATGTGCAATCACTTGATCAGCAGGAATAAGCCCCTCTTTTAAAATATGTTGTCCATGATAAATATCATCTAAAAATGAATTGAGTGCTTTCACACGTTGTGCACAACCTGATGAAATTTTTTCCCATTGTTTCTTTTCAATCACTCTTGGAATCAAATCATAAGGAATGGTTCGCTCAGCACCCTCTTGATCGCCATACACATTGAATGTGATTCCCTGATAAAGGAAATGTTGCTTCGCTTGATTCCCAAGTGTTCGTAACTCATCAAGGCTGCGAATACTCAACCACTGTTCAATTTTTTTCGAAGCTTCCGCATTAAAACTTTTGTCATCAAGCATCTCGTTAAAAAACTCAGATTTAAGCTGCTCAAACAAGTTTGTGCTGACACTAAGCTGTGGGATAAATGTAGACGAATGGACTGATACTGCTGCCGTTTGCTCTTGAGTATAATAATCCGCACTGGCATGTAGGTTGTGTTCTTGTTCTGACATAGAAACCTCGTCTCATCATTTATTTATATCTCAAATAAGCAATTTCAATGCCACTTACATAAAACGATTATTTTTTCATCAGGATTAAGATCATTCAATAAATCGACAGTTGTTTCAGTCGTAAATACGTAATCTCAAGATCTTGGGCTTGCTAAATAGTGCTAGTTTTTTTATTGTGTCTGCTTTAGACCATTAAATTACGTATTTCGCTTATGTCATCCGTACAAGAAAAAGAAACTTCCAATAGCCTTTATCGCCAATGGCAGATATTGTCTCGTCTTTCTACAGGGAAATGGATGGGGACACGTGAATTACAAGAAACATTACAACGTGAAGGAATCGAAATTAGCCTTCGAACCATTCAGCGGGATTTAAATCAGATTGCTCAACGCTTTCCCATTGAAAGCAATAAGGCTGTACCGCAAGGTTGGCGTTGGCGTTCAGATGCACCCATCCAAAGCTTGCCACATATGACCAGCTCTCAAGCTGTCACCTTTATGATGGTAGAAGAGCATTTAAGACACTTACTTCCGCCAAGTTTACTTGAAGAAATGACACCTTGGTTTGATCTGGCAAAACGTAGTTTGTCTACACAAAACAATGTCAGACAATGGATCAATCGAGTTCGTATTGTTCCTGCTTCGCAACCATTAATCCCTCCGATGGTTGATAAACAAGCTCAACAAGCAATTTATGAAGGCTTACTACAAGATAAACAAATTGAATGTATATATCGAGCACGGACCAATTCAGGCGAAGATAAATCCTATATTTTAAATCCTTTAGCTTTGGTTCAAAAAGGTGCAGTAATTTATTTAATCTGTACCAGAAATGACAAAACTGAAGTACAAACTTTTGCCTTGCACCGCTTTAAAGCAGCAACTGTACTTGATAGCCGTGCTTTACATCCCGTAAATTTTGATATTGATAATTATATCGAATCAGGCGCGTTGGGCTTCCGTGTAGATTACAGCAAACCGACTGAACAAATTCAGCTCAAACTAACGATGACCGAAAGTACAGCAAAAAGCTTTTATGAAAGTCAGTTAAGTAAAGACCAAAAGATTACGCCGTTAGAAGAAAATATTGTTGAGGTTAGTGCAACAGTCGCTTTTACCTCTCAACTGGTTTGGTGGTTACGTAGCTTTGGCAAAAAGTTGCTCAATATTAAGCCAAGCGTTGTATATAATGCTGTGAAAGAGATAGAAGATTAATAAGGCAAAAGATTTAACGTAATTGGCTATCCTTACTTCCCCGCCGATTAAATAGTTCCAGTGCCTTACTCTTTTCCTCAAGTTGTTGCTGGCAACGAATACAATATTTCACGCCTTTCATCGCTTCACGGCGGGCTTGAGGAATGGGCTCGCCACATTCTTCACAATATAATGCGGCTTCTCCATCTTCATTATGAGAAAGACCTTGTCTTGCTTTTGCAATCGCATCATAAATTGTTGCATCAATCTGCTCCTGCTCTGCACCGTCACGTGCCCAACCACCCGCCATTGCTGATCTCGTTTCATTTTTATATCTTGTCAATTTAAAATTCTAATACCATTTTATTTAGCTCACAATACGATTATTTATAACGATCACAATTGCTGTGCTCTCCACTTCAAAGCACAACAGTTTTATTTTTAGAAAAAATAAGGGAATCAGTAGATTCCCCTAGATTTATTATTCGTTTTTTTATTTAACATTTAGGGTTATTCTTATTGTATTAAAATGTTCAAACCAATTCCTTTCCCCGCCTGATCAAAATTGGCTTGTACCTTTTTAATCGCCTTGATATAACCTAACATTGGCATGCCAGTTCACATCCATTATAGCGAATTGTTTTTTTCGTCATGGTTAAAACCCTCTTCGTTTGAATGTAGAGTGAATATAACGGGGATTTTCCACTCTGTGAAATAACAATGACTGGAATAAAAAGCTGATTTTTTGCTAGAGATTTTTGATATATAAATCCATAAAAATAAAAAAGCCCCTTTTAAAAAGAGGCTTTTGACGTTATCTATTCAGTTTAAGCTGAAAATGGATGACGTAAAATAATGGTTTCTGCACGATCTGGACCTGTAGAAACAATATCAATTGGGCATTCAATTAACTGCTCAAGACGTTTTACATAAGCTAACGCATTTGCAGGAAGTTGATCAATTTGAGTTAAGCCTACTGTAGACTCACTCCAACCTGGCATTGTTTCATAGATTGGTTTTAAGCTTTCAAATGAAATTGCATCAGAAGAACCTGCACAGCCTGAATCCACATCTTCATAGCCTACACAGATCTTGATTTCTTCTAAACCATCTAATACATCTAGCTTAGTCAAGCAAATACCAGACAATGAGTTCACTTCAACTGAACGACGTAGGATTTCAGCATCGAACCAGCCACAACGACGTTGACGACCTGTAGATGCACCAAATTCGTGCCCCACAGTACCTAAATGACGACCAATCGCATCACCAGTATCTGTAGCAGCATCGTAATGCAACTCAGTTGGGAATGGACCAGCACCTACACGTGTTGTATATGCTTTAGTAATACCTAATACATAATCTAAATGTAATGGACCCATACCAGAACCAGAACTTACGCCACCAGCGGTTGTATTCGAACTTGTTACAAACGGATAAGTACCATGATCGATGTCAAGCAATGAACCTTGAGCACCCTCAAACATAATTGACTTACCTTCTTTGCGGTAATCATGTAACACTTTAGTCACGTCAATCACTAATGGTGCAAGCACTTCACGCCATTGATTACAAAGCTCAAGTACATCTTCAAATTTAACTTCATCAACGCCATAGAATTGAGAAAGTTGGAAGTTATGCAGCTCTAGCATTTCCTTAAGTTTTTCTTCAAGTAATGCGCCACCACGAATTAAATCAGCTACACGTACAGCACGACGCGCAACTTTATCTTCATAAGCTGGACCAATGCCACGACCTGTTGTACCAATTTTGGCATTACCACGTTTTTTCTCACGTGCTTGGTCTAATGCAATATGGTTTGGCAAAATCAAAGGACAGTTTGGTGAAATACGTAAACGCTCTTTAACAGGTACGCCTTCCGCTTCCAGAATTGCCATTTCTTTGATTAATGCTTCAGGAGAAAGAACAACACCATTCCCGATTAAGCACAATACGTTTTCACGTAAAATACCTGATGGAATGAGGTGTAATACAGTCTTCTTACCACCGACGACAAGTGTGTGACCTGCATTGTGTCCACCTTGATAGCGTACGACCGCAGCCGCCTGATCTGTGAGCAGGTCGACGATCTTACCTTTACCCTCGTCGCCCCATTGGGTACCCAGTACCACAACATTTTTGCCCATAATAGCCTCATTACATCATGCTGTTAAAATTGGAAGCCAAGCTTTTTCAACTTAGCAATTAAATTTTTTCAATTACCCATTGCCCATTTTGCAACACCATTTGATGCGTCGCATAAGGTACAGAGCTTAAATCATCATTACCTAACAATTGCACTACACTTAAACCTTGAGTACGTGCATCAGCAATAGCATTCAATAGATCTTGTTGATTGCCTTTAGGAGCGACCACTGTTTCAATTTCAGCAAATTGTGTAGCGCCTAAAGCATATAAATCACAACTAAAACCTGTTGCTGGACGAGCACGACCAAAGTGCTCACCAATACCATCATAACGCCCACCCTGAGCAAGTGGCGCAGCGCGATTAGGCGCATAAATGGCATACATCAAACCCGTATGATAGTGGTAACTACGCAGTTCAATGACATCTATACCAATATCAAGGCTAGACCAGCGAGATCTTATTTCTGCAAAAGTTGTTTTCAATGCATCAAACGCATTTTTAAAATCAACATCATTTAAAATATTTGGACTTAAATGTGCTTGCAAAGCGTCTAGATCGCTTGCATAACGACCTAGAGCATAAAAATCAGTACCCATTGGCAAGTCTTGAGTAAATTCTTCTAATTCTGGTAAAGCCTTACGCTGATATAAATCAGACAGCTGATTTTCAGTATTTTTATTTAAACCAGCGCGCTTAACCAGACTACGGAATAAACCAACATGACCTAAGTCTAAGTGAACACCTTGTAAACTATCTGTTTTTTCCAACAAACCGAGCATAACATCAATCATTTCGACATCAGCTTCGATGCTGTCATGACCATATAGCTCCGCACCCAACTGGAGTGGGGCGCGTGTTGCATTAAAGTTTTGCGGTTTTGTATGAAGGACTGTACCTGCATAGCAATAACGAGCTACACCTTCAATTGGTCGAACATGCGCATCAATACGTGCAACTTGCGGTGTCATATCCGCTCGAACACCAAGCAAACGACCAGAAAGTTGATCAATAACTTTAAATGTAACCAAATCTAAATCTTGATTTGATTCTGAAAGTGAAGATAACGATTCGATGTATTCAATAAATGGGGTATATACCAATTGATAACCGCGAACTGCAAGAAAATCTAATGCTTGTCTACGCAAAGCTTCAACAACTTGCGCTTGTTCGGGCAATACATCTGCTACCCCGTCAGGGAGCAACCATGTCTCTGAAATGGTCATGTTCAAACCTAAAATCTGTTCAATGTGGAGGCATCCACACAAAAAGCAACCACATAAAAAAATCGGGTGAATGCCCGATTCAGCGTAGTGTAGCACGAAGATTTATATGATGCACCTGAGAATTTGAAGAAATATGATTGATTCAATTCTCTTTATCTTGAATCTTTACACTACATTTAACGAGTTAATTCAATAGATTGAAACTATTCACTAATATGAGAAACCCATGTTCTCGTCCCTAAGAACTGCCCGACATCTGAACTATCACCCTGCTTCCAGTTAATCAAGTTTAATTTTTTTACTGCATTAAGTTGAGTATTCAAAATAAACATGCAAAAAATTCTTTTAGAAAATTAGGCTTAGCTTGTTTATAGATGAAATTAAAACAGACGTACACATGGTTACTTTTTTATGGCAACTTATGAATACAAATAAATATTTAAAAGTTTTTATTACTTCCTTTAACCACAATTTCTAAAACATTCACCAGCTCAACATTTTGTTTTTCTAATGCAGCAATATTAGCAACAGTCCTATCTAAAACTTCTTGTTGTACATGCATTTTTTTAGCAAGATCCTGCATAATTTCCAAACTCTTTTTTAAATGCAACTCTAAATGCACTACTTTTTCTTCTAATTGCAAAACATGAATATCTTGGCTTTGTACAGTTGAAGTTTTAAACTGAAACCAAAATAAAAAAGCAACAGCCATCAATAAAACAATCAGAAAACCCCAAATCAACATCAATGTCATAATTTCATCCCCAAATTTTCTTTTTAATATATGATCTGTTTAATTACAAAAAGATTCACACAAATCAAGTAGTCGATTCGCATATCCCCACTCATTATCATACCATGCAAACACTTTAGCTTGATGACCCACCACCATGGTTTGAGTTAAATCGACGATTAAAGAATAGGGCGAATGATTAAAATCACTTGAAACCAAATCTTCATCTGTCACTTGCATGATCTGCGCATAATCATATTGAGCTGCTTTACTCAAAACCTCATTGACTTTGTGTACTGTAATTGGTGAATGCGAAACAAAAGTTAAATCAATTGCTGCGACATTAATGGTCGGCACACGAATGGAATAACCATCAATTCGACCTTCCATTTTTGGCATGACTTGTTTTAATGCCCCTAATGCACTCGATGTGGTTGGAATAATATTTTGTCCTGAAGCTCGGGCACGACGTAAATCTCGATGTGCATGGTCTAATACCGATTGATCTGCTGTGACTGCATGGATTTCTGTCATTAAAGCGGTATCAATGCCAAAGGCATCATCAATAATTTTGACCAACGGAACCAAGGCCTGAGTAGTGCAAGATACACTCGAAATAATTTGATCAGTTACTTTCACATCATTGTGATTGACACCATAGACAATTGCAGCATCGACCGAATCAAAAGGTGCAGCCCCAATAATCACCCGCTTTGCCCCTGCTTCGACATGCCGAGTTGCATCAGCACGTGAACGGAATAGACCTGTACATTCCAATACAACATCTATTTTTAAATCTGCCCAAAGAAGTAATTCAGGTTGAGCCTGTTTAAATACCTGTAATTTTAATTGTCGTTGATGGGACTGAATATTTAAAAATATCTGTTCATTTTCAATCTGAATTTCAACTTGACCTGCAAAACGTCCATGCGTGGTATCGTATTTAAACAAATGTACCAAAGTCTGCACATCGGCAATGTCGTTGATAGCAACGATATCAAATTGAAATTGTTTTGGACTCTCAAACCACGCACGTAATACATTTCGACCAATTCGACCAAATCCATTGATAGCGATACGTTGCATGCAGAGCCCTTTCATCAAAACATCATCTTTTCTATGCTATATGGTAAAACATGAACAGCGCTATTGAATATAGATTTTTAGTTTAAACACAGTTTTATATGATATTGCTTGTAAAATCGTTGGTTGGGATCATATTTTCCGTTATAATTTAGCACTTTTAAAAATTATGGACGCTTGGTTGTGAGTACTCGTTTTATGACATCCGCTGAAATCCGTGAAGCATTTTTGCGTTACTTCGAATCGCAAGGGCATACACGTGTTGCTTCGAGTTCTCTCGTTCCTGCCAACGACCCAACTTTACTGTTTACCAATGCTGGTATGAACCAGTTTAAAGATTGTTTCTTAGGTTTAGAAAAGCGTGATTATGTTCGTGCTGTTTCATCTCAAAAATGTGTACGTGCAGGCGGCAAACACAATGACCTCGACAATGTAGGTTATACCGCACGTCATCACACTTTCTTTGAAATGTTAGGTAACTTTTCTTTCGGTGATTATTTTAAAGAAAATGCACTGAAATTTGCTTGGGAATTTTTAACCAGCGAACAGTGGTTAGGCTTACCGAAAGATCGTTTATATGTCACGGTTTATCATACCGATGATGAAGCATTTGATATCTGGAACAAAGAAATCGGAATCGATGCTGAACGTATCATTCGTATTGGCGATAACAAAGGCGGAAAATACGCATCTGATAATTTCTGGGCAATGGGTGATACAGGTCCTTGTGGTCCGTGTTCTGAAATTTTCTATGATCATGGTGATCATATCTGGGGTGGCTTACCAGGCTCACCTGAAGAAGATGGCGACCGTTTCATCGAAATCTGGAACAACGTTTTCATGCAGTTTAACCGTACTGCGGATGGTGTAATGCACCCTCTTCCAGCACCTTCTGTAGATACAGGTATGGGCTTGGAGCGTATTTCTGCAGTTCTGCAACATGTCAATTCAAACTATGAAATTGATCTGTTCCAGCACCTGTTAAAAGCTGCTGCTGAAATCATTGGTTTGGATACCACTGCAATTGAAGCTGAAGCGAAAGCTCAAAATAAACCAGTTGAATACCCAGCTTCTTTAAAAGTGATTGCAGATCATGCACGTTCATGCTCATTCTTGATTGCTGACGGTGTTAATCCTTCAAATGAAGGTCGTGGTTATGTGTTGCGTCGTATCATTCGTCGTGCAGTGCGTCATGGTAACAAGCTCGGTGCAACTGGTTCATTCTTCTACAAGATGTTGCAACCGCTAATTGAAGTCATGGGTGAAGCATATCCTGAACTTGCAGCACAACAGGCACGCATTGAAGCGCAACTGCTGAAAGAAGAAGAGCAATTTGCGAAAACACTTGAACAAGGCTTGAAATTACTTGAAGGTGAATTGGCTCAGCTAAAAGGCAATGTGATTGCTGGTGAAACTGTATTTAAACTTTACGACACTTACGGTTTCCCGACTGACTTAACTGCTGATATCGCGCGTGAACGTGATCTTACAATTGACGAAGCTGGCTTCGAAGTTGAAATGGCTGCACAACGTCAACGTGCACGTGATGCTGGTAAGTTTGCAGTTGATTATAACAACATTGTAAAAGTTGAAGGCGAAACTCAATTTGACGGTTATGATGCAACTCAAGGTCAAGGTCAAATTGTTGCGATCTATAAAGATGGCATTCAAGTTGATGAAATCAACGAAGGTGACGAAGCACTCATCGTATTGAACCAAACCCCTTTCTATGCAGAAAGTGGTGGTCAGATTGGTGACACTGGTATTTTCAAAAACGATACCGGTATCTTTGAAGTTCAAGATACCAAAAAATCTGGTGGTGCTTTTGTACACCAAGGTATCGTCACTATGGGTAGCCTCAAAGCAACTCAAAATGTAGAAGCAACGGTTAAAGCAGATATTCGTGCAGCAACAGCACGCAACCACTCTGCAACTCACCTTCTGCACGCAGCTTTACGTCAAATTCTGGGTGAACATGTTCAACAGAAAGGTTCTTTGGTTGCAAGTGATATTTTGCGTTTCGACTTTGCTAATGACCAACCTGTTTCATTTGAACAATTGCAACAGATTGAGCGTTTAGTCAATGCTGAAGTGATTGCAAATACGGCAGTAAGCACTGAATTACTTGATATTGAATCGGCGAAGGCCAAAGGCGCAATGATGCTTTTTGGTGAAAAGTATGGCGAAGAAGTTCGTGTACTTTCTATGGGTTCTATTATTGAAGAGAAAAACTTCTCTATTGAACTTTGTGGTGGCATTCATGTTAAGCGCACAGGTGATATTGGTTTATTCAAGATCACTTCTGAAGGTGGTGTAGCAGCTGGTGTTCGCCGTATTGAAGCCGTAACGGGTACCAAAGCACTTGAAGTTGTGCAAAAAGCTGAAGCTGATATTCAGACGATCAATGCTTTATTGAAAGCGCAAAAAGATCAAACTGTTGAAAAAGTTGAATCAATTGTTGAAACAGCATCAAGTCTGCAAAAGCAAATTGAACAATTGAATCAAAAATTAGCCAGCTTCCAAGCAGCTGATTTATTAGATCAAGTGAAAGAAATTGCTGGTCGTCAAACACTTATCACATCAGTAAAAGGTTTAGATGCCAAATCATTACGCAATCTTCATGACAGCGTAAAATCAAAATTGGAAGATGCAGTCATTATTTTAGCTGGTGTTGACGGTGATAAAGTGAGTTTAATCGCCTCTGTCGCTAAACAATACGCTGCAACTCTAAAAGCAGGTGACATCATCAAACATTTAGCTCAAGAGCTTGGTGGCAAAGGTGGTGGTAAACCTGACTTAGCACAAGGTGGCGCGCCACTTAACGAGAAGTTTGATCAAGTAATCGCAGCATTGCCTGCTTGGCTTGAGCAATAATAACAACTTCACTTTTGTGTAACTGACCCTGATGCCTCTCAGGGTCATGGCTTATATGGAACAACTATGGCATTAATCGTTCAAAAATATGGCGGTACCTCTATGGGTACTCCTGAGCGCATTTTAAATGTTGCTCATCGTGTCAAGCGTTGGCATGATCACGGTCACAAAGTGGTCGTGGTTGTATCGGCAATGAGTGGTGAAACCAACCGCTTACTTGCGCTTGCTAAAGCCATTACTAGCACCCCTAACCCACGTGAACTTGATCAAATGGTGTCTACGGGTGAGCAAGTAACGATTTCCATGTTAGCTATGGCACTGAATTCTATTGGTGTAGAAGCTAAATCATACACTGGACGTCAAGTTGGTATTAAAACTGACAGCGCATTTACCAAAGCGCGTATCGAATCTATTGATACCGATGTCATGACAGCTGACTTAGATGCTGGTCGTGTGATTGTTGTCGCAGGTTTCCAAGGCTTTGATGCTGAAGGAAATATTACAACATTAGGTCGTGGCGGCTCAGATACCTCTGGTGTAGCGCTTGCAGCTGCATTAAAAGCAGATGAATGCCAAATTTACACAGATGTGGATGGTGTTTATACCACTGATCCTCGTGTTGCACCTAAAGCGAAAAAAGTTGACCGTATCTCTTTTGAAGAAATGCTTGAAATGGCATCTTTAGGTTCAAAAGTTTTACAAATTCGTTCGGTTGAATTCGCAGGCAAATATCAGGTTCCATTACGTGTATTATCAAGCTTTGATAATGACAATGACGGCGCATTTGATGAAGATTTCAAACAAAACGTAGGCACATTAATCACGACTGAGGCAGAAGACGACATGGAACAACCAATTATTGCAGGCATTGCATTTAACCGTGACGAAGCAAAATTAACGATTTTGGGTGTTCCAGATGAACCAGGCATTGCCTCTAAAATCTTATCCCCGATTAGTAATGCTAACATTGAAGTGGATATGATTATCCAAAATGTTGAAGAAGATGGTACTACTGATTTTACCTTTACTGTAAATCGCAATGATCTTGCTAAAGCTAAAGCAATCTTGGACCAAACAGCAAGCAGCATTGAAGGCTGTGAAGTTGTCACTCGCGATGACATCGTAAAAGTGTCTATTGTTGGTGTAGGTATGCGCTCACATGCTGGTGTAGCAAGCAAAATGTTTACAGCTCTTGCGGATGAAAGCATTAATATCCTCATGATTTCTACTTCAGAAATTAAGATTTCTGTCATCATTGAAGAAAACTACTTAGAGCTTGCTGTACGTTGCCTACATACTGCTTTTGGTTTAGACCGTGAACATGGCGAAAGCAGTGCACGTGCTTAATTCATAGCACAATAAACATATTTACTTTCAAGTAAATGGTAAAAAATACAGAGCCACTATAGTTTTTATTACAGTGGCTCTGTTATATTAAGTTGTGAGGTTTTTCAGAAAAACTCGGCAGAACTTACGAAAAAAAGCTGTTTTTTACATATTTCTGTTAAAATTTTCTGTATATTAAGGCTGTGCTTTCAAATAATGAATTCCCTGTCGCAAGTTTAAGCGTTTAGCAAGGAGATAAACATGCTGATTCTGACCCGTCGTGTCGGAGAAACATTAATGATTGGGGATCAAGTCAGTGTTACTGTGCTTGGCGTAAAAGGTAATCAGGTGCGTATTGGTGTAAATGCTCCAAAAGAAGTTTCCGTGCATCGTGAGGAAATTTACCAACGTATCCAACATGAACGTGCTATGCATGAGCATTTACAACATCTTGATCAAGATTATCAACTTTCTTTTGAAGAAGATAATAACGATTTCACTCGACATAATAACTTCAATCGTTAATGTACAGAATTCTTCTCTAACAACTAAAGCGACTAATCATTAGTCGCTTTAGTTGTTTATGGAGACTCATTTATATATTTATAAACCCAGTGCTTTTTTTACTGGCGCATAACTACGACGATGTTGATCAATCACCCCATACGCTGCAATTGCTTCAAAATGTGCTTTGGTTGGATAGCCTTTATGTTTTGCAAAACCGTAATTCGGGTATTTCTGATCTAGTTCATACATTTGACGGTCACGTGTTACTTTAGCCAAGATACTTGCTGCACTAATCTCAGCATGACTCGCATCCCCACCAACAATCGCCTCACACAATATTTCAATTCCTTTCGGAATTTGGTTGCCATCAACAATCACTTTTTCAGGCTGAATGTTTAAGGTATCTACAGCACGACGCATGGCTAAAAAAGTTGCCTGTAAAATATTAATTTCGTCAATTTCTGAGTGGGAAGCTTCTGCAATTGACCAAGCTAAGGCCTTCTCTTGAATTTCTAAGAAAAGTTTTTCACGTTTCTTTTCAGTTAATTTTTTAGAATCATTTAAACCATCAATCGGATTATTGGGATCTAAAATTACCGCAGCAGCAACAACTGAACCGACCAAAGGCCCACGCCCTGCCTCATCTACACCAGCAACAAACATGATATTACTCACAAAGATTAGCTGCTTCAGAGCAACTAATTACAACCTATTTAAACTGTTGTATTTTATCACTTCTGATACGCAAGCGTTCATCGTTTTTGCGACAGCAACTCCTGTTAATGCTGTTCTAGCTTTTGAACCAACTGCCGCTAAAGCAAGCTCTGATGGAGATAATACAGTAGGTGCATTTTTACCAACACATTTACAAATTTGCTTTTTCTTCTGTTGTTTTTGGTTCTTGGTCATTAATTTACTTGCAACTTTCTAAGCCGCGAAATCATCGATATCATGAGTACACTTGGTTTGTGCTGCACATTGTATTGCTGACGTACCCATTTTCAGTTTAGTTGGTTCAGCACTTTGTGCGTCAACACCTGCAAATAAGGTAAAGAAAGAGAAAAGAATAAAAAAATTGTTCTTATTCATACAAAACCTATTCTAAACGTAGGTATTTTTACAATTTAATCATATAAGTCTATTAACACGATCTCCAATTACAAGACCATATCAATTTCATGTAAAAAAGCAGAACCAAGTCAAACTTAGCTCTGCTTAGCGTATTTCATCAGAATTATTTCTTCAACACTTCTGCGACACAGGCATTTACTGTTTTAGAAACAACTTGATTTACAATCGTTGCACGCGCTGTAGGATCAATCGCAGCTGTGGCCAATTCAACAGTCGTTACACTATTTGGTGCTTTTTCACTAACACATCCACATACATTCGTTTGAATGTTTTCACGTTGCTCAGATGTCATTAAACGCGTCGCTGTTTTCCATGCTGGTAATGTATTGATCTCATTAATACATTTTGCATTCACAGCAATTTTTAATGCAGCCATACCTAGCTGCTGAGATGTTGTTGCAGTGGAATTATTAGTATTTGGCGCAACGCACCCATTTAAAGCAAATAACATAGGTACGATAAAGAATAATTTTTTCACGAACTCAAACCTGTATCCAAAATTTTAGCACGCGTATTGTGCCTAAAGGATGACTTGAAAGAAATGACTGTGTAGATTCTTTACATAATATAACAATCAAGTTGCATTTTACTTACTGCTCTACACGTAAAACGCTCTGTTACATATACACTGTATATGAAGAAAAATGAGCTATTTAAAATCGTAAAACTCATATTCACCGCTAGGATGTTGCGATGTCAACCTCAGCACAATATTACACTCGCACAGCGCAAATTTTACACTGGCTGATGGCAGCTATTTTTATCACAGCTTGGCTGATCGGCTTTTACAGTGGGAATTTTCTCAGCTATGACGTTGATGGAAGCTTCAAAGGCAATGTTATTACACTACATAAAAATATAGCCACCACCATTATCTTTCTGGTTGTGATTCGAATTTTTTGGCGTTATACCCACCCAGTCCCTAAACTACCAAACACCATGTCACCTATGATGAAGACTTTGGCTCATATCGGCCATTTCTTACTGTATCTCATGCTACTTGCGCTACCAATTACCGGCTGTTTATTTAGCTGGAGTGCTGGACATCCAGCTCCTGTTTTATATTTATTTGAAATTCCTCGCCTAGTTCAAGATAATCCTGAATTGCTTGAAATAGTGAAACCATTACACATTTATCTTTCTTGGTTTGCAGGTTTACTTATTGTTGGTCATGCTTTAGCAGCAATAAAACATCACATGATTGATAAAGATAATGTCTTATTGAGTATGTTGCGCCAACCTAAATAAATCCTGACACATAAAAAAACCGCTTAACGCGGTTTTTTACATTTAAATCTTTTTTACTTCTGCAATCCATTTCTGTTTCTCATCATCAGAAATAAAGGATGCCTCAAAAGAGTTAATTGCAAGTTGCTTAAGCTCATCATTCGATAAATCTAAAGCCTGCTGAATTGCTACAAAGTTATCATTCATATAACCACCGAAATATGAAGGATCATCCGAGTTTACAGTAACATGCACACCTTTTTGTAATAAACGGCGGATGTTATGCTCACCCATGTCATTGACAACACAAAGCTTTAAATTACTTAAAGGGCAAACTGTTAATGGCATTTTTTCTGCGATTAAACGTACCATTAACTGCTCATCTTCTTCTGAGCGAACACCATGATCAATACGGTTTACTTTGAGTAAATCCAAAGCTTCCCAGATATATTCTGGGGGGCCTTCTTCACCTGCATGTGCCACAATCAAGAAACCTGCTTCACGTGCTTTAGCAAAAACACGTTCAAATTTCGAAGGAGGATGCCCTACTTCGCTTGAATCTAAACCAATTGCAATAATGTCATCTTTAAATGGCAAGGCTTGCTCAAGTGTTTCAAATGCTTTTTCTTCACTTAAATGACGCAAAAAGCACATGATCAATTGAGAACTAATCCCTAATTTTTCTTGAGCATCTTTACAAGCACGCTTTAAACCTGCCAGTACCGTTGCAAATTCAACCCCACGCTCAGTATGTGTTTGTGGGTCGAAGAACATCTCTGTATGCACGACACGATCTTCAGCACATTTCTCGAAATATGCCCAAGCTAGATCATAAAAATCTTGTTCATGCACCAGCACGTTCGCACCAGCATAATAGATATCAAGAAATGATTGAAGATTATGGAAGTTGTAGGCTTGCTTTACTTCCTCAACTGATTGATACGGAATCTGAATCTGATTACGCTGTGCAATTGCAAACATCAGTTCTGGTTCAAAAGTCCCTTCAATATGCACATGCAATTCGGCTTTGGGTAAAGCACGAATCAGCTCGATTTGATTCATATTAACTCCATGTTTAAATAAAAAAGGGTGTTGCCTGTTCGGTACACCCTCTAAAGGTTTTATCAATAACTTTTAAATGGCTTAACCACCAAATGCAATAAATTTAAATACCCACAGTGCAGCAATAATCCAAACCATGTAAGGAACTGTTTTTGCTTTGCCTGTAAATAATTTGACTAATGCATAACTAATAAAGCCCATTGCAATACCATCCGCAATTGAATACGTAAATGGCATAAATACAATCGTTAAAAATGCAGGTACTGCTTCTGTAATATCATCCCAATCAATATGTGTGATTCCTTGAATCATCAACACACCGATAAATAATAATGCAGGAGCTGTTGCAAAACTTGGAACAGATTGAGCTAATGGTGCCAAGAATAAGCAGCCAATAAATAAGAATGCAACGACAACGGCAGTCAAACCTGTACGACCACCCGCAGCAACACCAGAGGCAGATTCGATATAAGGTGTGGTTGAAGATGTACCTAATGCTGCGCCTGCAACAATTGCTGTTGAATCAGCAAACAACGCTTTCTTCAAACGAGGTAACTTACCATCTTGTAGTAAACCTGCACGGTGCGATACACCAACCAAAGTCCCTGTACTATCAAATAAATCGACAATAAAGAAGACAAAAATCACACCAACCATACTTGCAGTAAATAAACCTTCAAAGTCCATTTGCATAAAGGTGGGTGCAATCGATGGAATTTGTCCAACAACACCTTTAAATTCATTTAAGCCTAAAGCTGTCGCTATTCCAGTCACAGCAAGAATACTAATGATGATCGCACCACGAACTTTTAACTGGTGTAAAACCACAATCATTAAAAAGCCAAATAAAGCTAGTAAAACCGTAGGTTGCTTGATATTTCCCAGACCAACTAAAGTCGCTGGATTGTCTACAATGATGCCTGCATTTTTAAGTGCAATGAGGGCAAGAAATAAACCAATACCCCCGCCAATCGCAAATTTAAGCGACATAGGAATAGCATTGACAATCGCTTCACGAATTTTAAAAAAGCTGATTGCCAAAAAGATTAAACCTGATACAAAAACAGCCGCAAGCGCCGTCTGCCAAGGCACACCCATGCCTAAACAGACCGAATAGGTAAAGTAGGCATTTAGGCCCATCCCCGGTGCAAGTGCGATTGGATAATTGGCAACAATCCCCATTACCAAGCAACCAATAGCAGCAGCTAAACAGGTTGCAACAAACACGGCACCATGATCCATTCCAGTTTCGGAAAGAATAAGTGGGTTTACAATAATGATGTAACACATCGTCAAAAATGTAGTTACACCCGCTAGAACTTCTGTTCTGAAGTTGGTTTTGTTCTCACTTAATTTAAATAAGCGTTCTAAAACACCAACCGAAGCATTAGGCGTTGTCATAACATAGCACCTGTTAAAATCTGAGATCTTAGGAATTGAAATCTATACACTTGCATTTCAATCTTTTTTGAATTTGCGAAATGGCATACACAACGACAAAGCAATCTCTATGCCAGCCAAATGCTTGTGACACCAACAAGATGTATAAATCTGACCCGCTATCAAAATGTAAAAAGCTGCATAACAAGATGCAGCTTTTTATTCAATGGTAAATATTTTAACAGATTTTAAGCAAAACTTGATGGCTTCAAATCAAAAAAAAGCCTAGTTATCATACATTCTAGAAAGACACATACACTGAATTGCAATAATTATTGATTAATATCAATGACTATTGATCGTTCTTATACGATGACAAATGTGTATGCTTGATATAATTAGGATTATTCTGGATCATATGCAAACTGTGTTCCGCATCATTTACAATTTTCGTAAGCTCTTGGCGTCTTTTATCTTGGGCATCTACATATGCAGCGTAACCTAAAACAACAATCGAACAAACAACAAGCAATGGAAGGAATTTCTTCATTATTATCTCTATTGTATGCTTTTCTTGAATATTAACAATAATAAACAAAAAAGAGAATTAATTAACATTAAATAATCAAAAATTAGAAATAAATCACAATTATATGATTGTTTATGAATTGATTTTGTATATTTTTCATCCAAATAAATCTTAAATTATTTATATTCTTAATGCAATTGCATTTTATATAATTCAATTAGATAGCTTGAAATTTAAGCATTTTTTATAACATTTGTTAAAATTAAAGATGGATTATTATCAAAAATCAACTCTGTACACGACAAATTTCATAGAGCCCTTGTCCTATCAGGCTTTTTCTTTCTTAAAATTGCGAGCACTTTCTTAAATTCTTCTTTTTTTCCAAAACCAATCAAACGTAGAATAGCCATCTGAA